>JAURJO010000100.1 GCA_030832235.1 Verrucomicrobiota bacterium | reverse complement strand
TGTAGCCGGGGTCCGGCGACCCCGGACCATGTCGGAACCGCGACGGCCAAAGGCGTTCGGGAATGCTCCTCGGTTCACCGCGGATTCCAAGGATGGCGCAGGGGCATGCGCCAATGGTGTGACTGGGTGGAGTCGTGCCGAAAAAAATGATTTCCGGGTGTAGCAGTGCGGGTATGGCGGATGCAGGCGAGAGATGGGGATCCTCTCCGAACTTCCCGGACTTCTGTTCAAAGCGCAGGTGCTCTTCACGCGCTTTGAAGTCACTTCGCAAGGGGTAACCACGCGTCTATGCGGACGTGAGTCCGGCCGGTGAATTCCCTCTTTATTGCGCCGCTTGCGCCTCTTTGCGGCCTACACTGGTGGGCCGCCAAAAGGCTCAAAACGCCCAGGCGTCACCCCGTCCTCCGTTACCTCCGTTTGCTCCTGTTCCCCGGCTTGGGCGGTTCGCTTTTGCGTCCAACCTGCCGGTCACGGCGCCTCGATTTCAAGCTGAACGAATGCGGCGCGGCTCGTGCCGATCGTGCCACTTCAACGTCCGCCGGCCGGCGCGCGGTTGCGTTCGATGGTGATCAACACCACCGCGGCGACGACCAGGACGGCGGCGAGCAGGACGCGGGACGTGACTGGCTCGCCCAGAATCAACCAACCGAGGATGACGGCGACGAGCGGGTTGACGTAGGCGTAGGTGGCGACGCGCGCGGGGGTGCTGTGACGCATGAGCCACGCGAACGTGGAAAAACCGATCAGCGAGCCGGCGACGATCAGGTACGCCACGGCGCCCCAGGCGCGGGCCGGCACGGCTCCGGGATCGAAGCCGCGGAAGTCTCCGTGGAGCAGCGCAACCGCCCCGAGGGCGACTCCGCCGCCGAGCATCTGCAGGGCCGCGGCGGCGAGTGGACCGGCGCCGTGTTTCGCATGACGGGAGTAAACCGACCCCACGCCCCAGGAGGCGCACGCGAGGAGGATGGCGGCCACGCCGCCGAGATGGAGGGCGGCACCCGAAGCCGTTTCCCAAGGGGCCGCGAGCCACGTCACGCCGGCGAAGCCCAACCCGAGCGCGAGGAACGTCGCGGCCGTCGGCCGCTTTCCTCCGGGCCAGGCCCATTCCGTGAGTACAACGAAGAGCGGGCCGACGCCGATGATGAGCGCGGTGATTCCCGACGGCACAAACTGCTCGGCCCACGTGACGCCGCCGTTGCCGCCCAGCAGCAGGAAGATCCCGATGATCGCGTTGACGCGCCATTGCGCTAACGTCGGCCACGGTTCGCCCCTCAGCCGCAGCCAAGCCAGCAGCGCACCGCCGGCGACGAGGAACCGGAATGACGCCATCAGGAACGGCGGCAGCGACTCGACGGCGACGCGAATGCCGAGGTAGGTGCTGCCCCAGACAAGGTAGATGGTCGCGAACCCGGCGATGAGGGCGCCGCGCGACGGTCCGGACGCGGCCGTCACGTTCCGCGTTCCCCGCGTTTTTCGGCACCGGCGGGCGCGTGCTCCATGTACCGGGCGGTGGCGGCGGCGGTGGCGGGACCCAGCAGGTGGCCCACCACGTGCAGCGCGCAGTCGATGCCCGCCGCGATCCCGGCCGCCGTGAGGATCCGGCCGTTGTCGGTGAAGCGCGCTCCTTCCTCGACCACCACCTTCGGTCCCGCCGCGCGCAGGCGGTCGAAGGCCGTGTGGTGCGTGGTGGCGCGCAGCCCGTCGAGCAGGCCCGCGCGGGCGAGCACAATGGAACCGGTGCAGACGCTCATCGTGATTTCCACGTCCCGGGAGCGTTCGCGGATCCACGACAGCACGGCCGGTGATGTTTCGAGTCGCCGCGTGCCGAATCCTCCCGGAATCACCAACACTTGCGCGGCGGGACAATCCGCGAGCGTGTGATCCGGCATGATCCGCAGTCCGTTCCGGGTGATAATCGTATCTTTCGATTCCGCGACGGTGATGACGCGGAACCTGCTCCCGCCCGAGAGCTCGTCGGTCGCACCGAAGACCTCGAAGGGGCCAGCGAAGTCGAGAATCTCGACGTCGGGAAAGACGAGGATGGCGACAAGGCGATTCACGGTTGAGAGGCGGAAGGAAAGGCACCGAGGTCAGCGGCCGTCGGTACCCATGGCGAGACGTGTTTCAGACGCCTGGTTGGGCGCGGGTTTGCGGTGTGCCGACGGGCGAGCGACATTATTTCAGGCGAAGCCCTTCCGCCCGCACAAATGGAGCGCGTCGTATTGATCGAGGACGAGACCCTGTTTCGGCAGCTGATCCGGCTGACGTTGGGTAAGATCAAGGACGTGGAGGTGGTGGGTGAATTCGGGACGGCGCGGGAAGGGCTGGAATATTGCCGCCAGACGCCGCCGGACCTGCTGGTCACGGATCTGGTGCTGCCGGATCTGGAGGGCGGCGAACTGATCCGCGCGGTGCGGGAGTCCCTGCCGGAGACAAAGGTGCTGCTGGTCACGGCTCATTCCGGCGGACGGCTGCCGTCGGAACTGCTCGCGCTCAAGATCGAGGGGTATGTGGACAAGGCCTCCCCGGTGGAATTTCTGCTGCACGCGGTGCGGACGGTGCTCGAAGGCGGCATGTTTTTCGCAAGCCGCCGGTCCCCTCACGCCAAAGATGCAGAG
>JAURJO010000011.1 GCA_030832235.1 Verrucomicrobiota bacterium | reverse complement strand
GTCCACGCCGCGTGTTCGACGGAATCGAGACCGGCCATCCGTGACGCCTCACCCGCCGCCGCGAGTTTCTCCGCCGCGGCGCGCTCCGCAGCGAACTGCGCCCGCACCGCGGCCAGCCGGCCCGAAAGAATACTCGCCTCCGCCGCCGTCGGCGGACGCGCCGTCGCGAGCCGGAACGCGCGCGCCAACCGCACGGAGTCGTCACCGGCGCCGCCGAGCACCCGTTGCGCCATCACCCGCGCCGCCTCCACGTAGGCGGGATCGTTGAGCGTCACCAAGGCGTGCAGCGGCGTGTTGGTGATCGGGACCTTGAGCGTGCAAACCTGACGCGCGCCCGAATCAAAGAACGTCGTCGGCCCCACGATGCGCCGCCAAAACACGTAAAGGCTGCGGCGGTGGAGCGCGTCGCCATGATCCTGCACGTAGGTCTTTTTCCCGAACGTGGCTTCCTCCCAAATTCCCGCCGGTTGATAGGGACGCACGGAGGGGCCGCCCATCCGCAGGTTCACCAAGCCCGCCACGGCGAGCGCCTGGTCACGGATCATCCAGGAGGGCATCCGGTTCCGCGGGCCACGGGCGAGCAGGCGGTTGTCGGGATCGCGCTCCCGCATCTCGGCGGCGACGCGGGACGATTGGCGGTAGGTCGCGCTGGTGACGATCAGCCGGTGCAGGCGCTTCAGGTCCCAGCCCGAGGCAACGAACTCCGCCGCCAGCCAATCGATCAGCTCCGGATGGGAAGGCGGTTCGCCCTGCACGCCGAAATCTTCGGCAGTTTTCACAAATCCCGTGCCAAAGAACGCCTGCCACGCGCGGTTCACGGTCACGCGCGCCGCGAGCGGGTTGTCCGGGGAGACCAGCCAACGCGCCAGTTCCAGGCGGCTGATCCGGTTCGTCGGCCCCGGTTCGGCGCCACCCCGCCGGAACAACGCCGGTATCGCGCCGTACGCCTTCACCTCGGTTTTCGCCTCGTAGTTGCCGCGGGTGAGAATGGCCGTTTCCCGCGGCTCCGGGATCTGATCCATGATCATCACCTTGGTGATACGTCCCTGCGCCGCTGTGCGCTCTCGCGCGCCCTCGAGCAAGTTCCTGAGCAGGGCGGCGTAAGGCTTGTCGTGCTCCTCGAAATACGAAACCGCCTCGAGCAGCGCGTCCACCCCGCGGCGCTTCGGCTCGGTGCGCGCGATGTAGTTCGGCAGGTTACCCGGCAGCTTCGCGGCGTCCGATTCGACCAGCGGCTTGCCTTCCGGACGCGGAAATTTCTTGAGCTCGAACTCCTCAACGCGTTTCGCGGTGGCTTCAAACGCCGCGTTGGCGCGTTTGACCTCCGCCAGCTCCTCCGCGGAAGAGAGATCCAGGATCGGGGGAACCTGGCCGCCGCTGTTTCGGCCCGTCTCCGACATCTGGTTGAAGATGTCGTAGAGCGCGTAGTAGTCCCGCTGCGATACCGGATCGTACTTGTGGTCGTGGCATCGCGAGCAGGCGAGCGTCATGCCCAGCCAGATCGCACCGGTCGTCTCGACCCGGTCGAAAACGTTCTCCACGCGGGTCTCCTCCGCGATCCGGCCGCCTTCGCCGTTGAACATGTTGTTCCGATGAAACCCGCTCGCGATCTTCTGCTCGCGCGTCGCCTCCGGCAACAGATCGCCGGCGAGTTGCTCGATCGAGAAACGGTCGAACGGCATGTTCGCGTTAAGCGCGTTCACCACCCAGTCGCGCCAGGGCCACATCGTGCGCTCGGGGTCGCCTTGGAAACCGTTGGTGTCGGCGTAGCGCGCCGCATCCAGCCAGTCCCATGCCCAGCGCTCGCCGTAGCGCGGCGAAGCAAGCAGACGGTCCACCGCACGCTCGTAGGCGACCGGAGTGCGGTCGGAAAGAAACTCAACCAGCTCCTCCTCGGTCGGGGGCAGGCCCGTGAGATCGAGGGAAACGCGCCGCAACAAGGCGGCCGGAGCCGCCTCCGGAGCAGGAATGAGTTTCTCCCGTGCCAAGCGCGCCCGCACAAACGCGTCGATCGGATGCGCACCGAAACCAGACGGCGGCTCCGCGCGACGCGGCGCCTCGTACGCCCAATGCCCACCCCACGGAGCGCCGGACTCGATCCAGCGACGCAGCAGATCCACTTCCGCCGGCTTGAGCTTTCGCGTCGCCTTCGGCGGCGGCATCACTTCGTCCTCGTGCGCACTCGTGATGCGCTGGAAGAGTTCGCTCGCCTTCAGGTCTCCCGGTTTGACCACCGTCACGCCGTCCCGGGTACGGAAAAGCCCGTCGCGGTCGTCGAGCCGCAGCTTCGCCTCGCGGGTCGCGGCGTCGGGTCCGTGACAATGGAAACAGGCGTCCGAAAGGATCGGCAGGATCTCGCGGTTGAAATTAACCGGGGCCGCTGACTCGGCGGCCGCCAAGACCAGCGGCGCGGCGAGCAACAGGAGCAGCGTCAGTAGGCGGCGGGGTAGCATGGGGACGTCGAAAGAATTCGCCGGCGAAAAGCCGAGTCAAACCCGCTCGACAGCAGCGCACCGAGACAATCACGCCCGCCGCGTGATCAAAACGCCGCTGCAACGTTTGTCCGACGCGGATCGGCGTAGCCGGTCATCGAACCGTCGGCGTGGAACTCGATGGCATTGACGCCGCCGAAGTGTTTGCCGGTGCCGGCGGGTTCGCGCAGGACGACGTTCCAGCCAAGTTCCTTCAACGCGGTGGCCACCGCGGCGGGCAGCGACTGCTCCGCCTCGAGCGCTTCCTGCTCGTTGCTGCGCAGGGCGGCCTGGAAGTGCACGCGGGTGTCACCGATCGCCTCGGCCAGCGGCCGGCCGAGCGCCAGGCGCTCATACAGCACTTGCAGCAGCGCGGTGGGAATGCGGGAGGAACCGGGTACGCCGACCGCGAGCACCGGACGGCCGTCGCGCAGCACGATCGTGGGTCCGATGGTGCTCGTGGGGCGCTTGCCGGCGCCGACGTAGTTGGGGCTACGGGCGTTGGTGGTGGAGAAGTTCATCATCGAGTTGTTCATCACCACGCCGGTCCCCGGTGGCACGACACCCGCCCCGAAATGCAGGCTCTGCGATTGCGTGGCGCAGACGATGTTCCCGTGGCGGTCGGCGACGGCGAAGTGCGTCGTCGCGGCCATGGCGCTCTCGTGAAACGGACTCGTCTCGCCCGGTGGTTCCCACGCCGCGACCTTGCGTTTCGCGCCCGCCGGCCCGGGCGCCTTGTCGCGCAGTTCGCGGATCGCCTCCGGAGCGAGCAGTTTTTCCACGAGAAACCGCGACTCGGGCACATCCCCCACGGACCGCGAGATCGCCGGTTGCGCGGCGCGCCAAATCCGGCCGAGGCGGTCGAGGTGCGCGGCGGTCCGCAGCGGCGCCATCGGTTCGGCGTCGGTCTCCAGTGCCTTCAGGATCGGGAGAAACAGCGCGGAGCCGCTGGTCGGAGGCGGACCGGAGAACAACGTGTAGCCCTTGAAGTCGGCGACGACGGCGGTGGTCTCGCGCGCCTCGTAGTTTTCCAGATCGGCCGAGGTGAGCCAGCCGCCGGCGTCCCGCGAGGCGCGCACGATCGCGCGCGCGACCGCCCCTTTGTAGAAGCCATCCCTGCCCTCCTTCGCCAGAGTCTCCATGGTCCGGGCGAGGTCCTCGTTGGGCAGACGCGAGCCAACTTCCGGCAAACGACCTCCGGGCAGATACAGCCGCGCGATCTCCGCGTCACCGCGGCGTAGTTTCTTCTCCTGCTCCGCGAACTGGTCGCGTGACTTCGGCAGAACCTCGAAGCCACCGCGCGCGAGGGCGATCGCGGGCTGGAGCACCTCCGCCCACGGCTTGGATCCCCAGCGCCGGTGCGCGGTCCATAGTCCCGCCGCAAGTCCGGGCACGCAGACCGAAGGGTATCCCGTCGAGCGCTCCTCCGTCGGCATCCCGATCCAGCGCGTGAGATCAACCGAGCCGGCGGCGTCCATCGCGTCGATCGCCGTGACGCGGCCCGTCTTCGCGTCGAAGTGCAGCAGCATGAGTTTACCGCCAAGACCGGAGCCATAGGGCTCGGCGACGCCTAGCGCGAGCGAAGTGGCCACCGCGGCATCGACCGCGTTGCCCCCGGCGCGCAGCACAGCCAGCCCCGCGGCCGCCGCCTCCGGGTGACCGGCGACGACCATGCCTTCACGGCCGCGCACCGGCGCGACGGTGACCGGCACCGCCGCGTGCAGGGAGACGAGCGCGGTGAGGAACCATGCGATGAGCAGCGATTTATTCATCGGTAAAACGTTCTGGTCACGCGGCCGATCGCGGGCGAGCGCGGAGTGCGGTCACACGCCGTGCAGGCGCCGCAACACCTCGCCGAGCAGGTAGATCGACCCGGTGACCACCACGACATCCTTCGGACCGCCGACCGCACACCCCCCGGGAGCGGGAAACAGCTTCGCGATATCGGCCCGGTGCAGCGTCCCGGCGAAACCACGCGGCACGAGGGACTCCAATTCCGCGTGCAAGCAGGCCCTCGGTTGGTTCGGCACCACGAAATGGATCTCCGCCGCATGACGCGCGATCGTCTGAATCAAGGGCCGCGCCCGTGCGAGACCGAGCACTCCGGTCACCACCACCGGAGCGCGTCCGGTTTCGCGGGCGAGCCGCGACAAATTGGAATCAAGCACGGCCGCACCTTCCGGGTTGTGGGACGCATCAAGCATCAACAACCGCCCGCCGACCGTGGTGCGCTGCCAGCGCCCCGGCCAATCAACCCGCGCAAGTCCGCGCGCGATCACGTCCGACGTGAGCCTCCACCTTTGACCGAGCAGTCGGCCGACCAGCGTAGCCGTCGCGGCGTTCCACCGCTGGTAATCGCCCTCGAGATTGGTACTCGGGTAGGTTTCGACGTTATCGCCGAATTCCTCCGCGACGGACACCAGCGGAGCGCCGCGCTCGGCCGCGATGGCGCGGATCACGCGCTCGGCGGCCGGAGGCACGCGTCCGAGAACCACCGGGCGCCCCGGTTTGATGATGCCCGCCTTTTCCGCGGCGATCTTCTCGATCGTGTCCCCGAGGATCTCGCAGTGATCCATCGCGATGGAGGTGATGACGCTCACCTCCGGTGTCACGACATTCGTGGCGTCGAGCCGCCCGCCGAGGCCGACTTCGATCACGGCCACATCGCACTTTTTCCGCGCGAATTGAAGGAACGCCATCGCGGTGAGATACTCGAAAAAGGTCGGGGCGAGCTCGGGATTCGTGCCGGGCTTCGCCCCGGTCCGCTCGATCTCCGCCGCGTAGCGCACGATTTCCTCCTCAGTCAGACGCACCCGGTCGACCTGCACCCTTTCGCCCAGGTGAATAAGATGCGGCGACGTAAAGAGCCCTGTCCGCCAACCGCCCGCATGGAGGATCGCCTCCACCATGGCGGAAACCGAGCCTTTGCCGTTGGTGCCGGCGACGTGCACGCAAGCAAACGCGCGCTCCGGGTGGCCGATTTCCACCGCCAGCGCGCGCATCCGGTCGATGCCAAAGATCCGGCCCGCCGGTTTCAGAGCGAACAACCGGTCCACAACCGCCTGGTAAGCAGGCTCGGCGCTCATCCGGCCGGAAAACTCACGCCTGCCCGATCCCGGCCTTCAGGCCGTCGCCGGCTTCCGGCGCAAATGCAGGGCGCTCAAAATTTGGCTCAACCGGTCCCTCATCTCGAGCCGGCTCACGATCTGGTCGATCAAGCCGTGCTTCAGCAGGAACTCCGCCGTCTGGAATCCGGCCGGAAGGGTCTGTTTGGTGGTGTCCTTGATCACACGCGCGCCGGCGAAACCCACCAGAGCACCCGGTTCGGCGATGATCACGTCGCCCAAGGTGGCGAAACTGGCGGTCACGCCACCCATGGTCGGGTGCGTCAGGATCGAAATGAACGGCAAACCCGCCTCGGCGAGCCGGCCGAGCGCCGCGCTGGTTTTCGCCATCTGCATCAGGGAGTAGATGCCTTCCTGCATACGGGCGCCACCCGAGGCGCTGAAGACCAGGCACGGCGTCTTGCGGTTGATCGCCAGTTCGACCGCGCGCGTGATTTTCTCGCCCGCCGCCGCGCCCATCGCTCCACCGCAAAAACGAAAATCCATCACCGCCAGCGCGACCTCCATGCCATGGATCCGGCCATGACCTGAAATCACCGCTTCCGGCAGTCCGCTGTCCTTCTCGTAACGTTTGATCCGCTCAGGATAAGGCTGGGAATCGACGAACTTCAGCGGATCGGTCGAACGCACCGCGGCATCCGTCTCTGTGAAGCTACCCTCATCCAGAAGCGCCGCGATCCGCTGCCGCGCGCCGATCGGGAAATGATGGCCGCTCTTGGGCGACACCATCTGGTTGTCCACGATCTCTTTGTTGAAAATGATGTCACCCGTCGCCGGATCCTTGGTGTATAAACCCTTGGGGATGTCTTTCTTACGCGTCCGACGGACGGTGTAGGTGGGCTTGTCGAAGTGCATGCGAATCAGCCGTGGGCCAGGGTTACCACATCCAGATTCGCGACCCCGGCGTCGCGCAGGACGCCCGCGCAGCTATTGAGCGTGGAGCCGGTGGTGAAGACGTCGTCGACAAGCACATGATGCTGGCCAGGAGTAAGCGTGGCGCCACGGATGAGTGCAAAGGCATTCTTCAGGTTCCGGTGGCGCTCCTCCCGGTCGAAAGCAGTCTGCGTTTCCGTGTCGACCACCCGACGTAAAAGCGGCGCCACCACGGTTCCCGCACCCGCCACCTTGGCGAGTTGCTCCGCGATCAGCCGCGCCTGGTTGTAGCCGCGCTCACGTTCCTTCCGCGCGTGCAAGGGTACCGGTACCAAGCGCGCTCCACGGACCGCCTCCAGCACATGCGGCGAACGACGGAATATTTCCGCGATATCCTCCAGCACATGCAGGCCACGGTGGTATTTCAGCTCGATCACCAGCGAACGGACCGGACCTTTGAACAGGGAAGTGGTGCGTCCGATCCGGAAGACCGGAGCCAGACCGTCGCACTTCACACATTGGCGCTCCCCTTCCAGCGTGCCGAAAAACGGATGCCCGCAGGAGGAGCAATGCGGCGGGGCCACGAGCGCAACCTGCGCCGCGCAGGTCCGGCAGAGGTGCCGGAAACCACCGGCCGTCCGTTCGGCGTTATCGTTTTCCACCAGTCCGCGGCAATGCACGCACGTCGGCGGAAAAATCACATCCCGTAGCCCGAGCCACCACCGTTGCGGAACCGCTCGCATCGGGCGCGTCCTCAATAAAACACCTTCATCAGGAATAATCCCTGCGGCGGCGCCGTCTGCACCACGGGCCTGCGCTCCCCCGCCTCCAGCAACGCGGCCACGTCCTCGGGCGTCATTCTTCCCTCCCCGACCGCCACTAGCGCGCCGACGAGGCTGCGGACCATCTTGTACAGAAACCCCTCCGACTCCGCCGTGATGCGCATCCGCCGGCCCGACTTGGCGAGCTCGAGTCGCCGCAGTTCGCGCTCGGTGTCCTCGCGTTCGGGTCCATTCAATGCCGTAAAGGCCCGGAAATCATGGCGGCCGCGCAAGACCGCCGCCGCGCGTTCCATCGCGGCGAAATCAAGCGGACGATGAATGGCCCAGCAAAACGGACGCGCGAACGGATCCGGATCCCCGAGATAGAGATGATACACGTAGCGCTTACCCTTGGCGCTGAAGCGGGCGTGGAATTCCCCGGAGACGCGGCGCGTGTCCTTGATTTGAATGCCGGGAGGCAGGCCCGTGCGGAACGCCGCCAGCAGTTTGGCCGCCCCATGCTTCCACTCCGCGTCGAAATGAAAAACCTGCCCGTGCGCGTGCACCCCGGCATCCGTAC
>JAURJO010000099.1 GCA_030832235.1 Verrucomicrobiota bacterium | reverse complement strand
CGGCGCGCGAGGAGGCAATTGCGGGCGTAGTTGGCCTGCTTGATGTCGGTGATCCCGTACGCCTCGAGCACGTGGGCGGGTTCGGATGACAGGTCCATCAGCTCGGGAGCCGAGGTCTGGAGCTGGTAGGCCATCTCGTAGCTCTGGATGCGGCCGGCGATCTCGGGATCGCCCGTATCGACGCGCGCCAGCTCGTTGAGCTCATTCAGCGTGTCGAGGGAGGCGCGCTGGGCGCGGGCGTCGAAGCCCGCGGGATTGGAAAGGTAGAGCACCGGATCACCGGTGCTGCGGAAGGGGATGCCGCCGTAGACCGTGGGTAGGAAGCCGCAGCCGTAATTGCTCGCGCCGCCGCTGGTGCCCTTGGCGCTGGTGAGCACGACGTAGCCGGGGAGCGTCTCGCTCTCGGAGCCGAGTCCGTAGAGGGTCCAGGAGCCGAAGCTGGGCCGGCCGAATTGCTGCGAGCCGGTGTTCATCATGATCTGCCCGGGCGCGTGGTTGACCGCGTCGGTCTGCAGGCTGCGGATGACGCACAGGTCATCGGCGAGGCCGGCGATGTTGGGGATGAGTTCAGAGAACTCGATGCCCGACTTGCCGTGGGGGCTGAACTTGTACTTCGGCCCTAGGAGGGCGGAGTTGGGATTGATGAAGGCCGCGCGGTAATCCTTCAGCAGGTCCGCGGGGGGCAGCTGCCCGTCGCGCTTCTGCAGTTCCGGCTTGGGATCGAAGAGCTCGAGGTGGCTCGGGGCCCCGGCCATGAACATGTAGATCACGCGTTTCGCCTTCGGCTTGAAGTGCGGCGCGCGGACCGCGAGCGGGTTGGCGGGTGCCTTGGCCTTCGCCTCGCGCGCGACGAGGGAGCTGAGGGCGAGGCCGGCCATGCCCACGCCGCAGTCCTGCAGGAACCAGCGGCGGGAGAGGAGACGGGCGCGAGCGGCGCGGAGGTCGGCGGCGTTCGTCATGGGTCAGGATTTGGTGAGGGTTTCGTCGAGGTTGAGCAGCACGCGGGCGACAATGGCCCATGCGGCGAGGTCGGCCGGCGTGGCGTCGGCCGGCAGGTCGGCGGTCTTGGTGAAGGTGGAGAACGCGATTTCGGCGGCCTTCAGTTCACCGGAGCGCAGACGCGCGCGTTTTTCCTCCAGCAAGCGTCGAAGCGCGGAGACCTCGGCGGGGCGGGCGCCACGCGAGGTGCACAGGCGGTAGGCGTAGTCGGCCCGGCTTTCATCAGTGGCGCCGCCCTCGCGCCAGATGCGCAGGGCGAGGGCTTGGGACGCCTCCACGAAGACGGGTTCGTTGAGACTGGTCAGAGCCGCGAGGGGCGTGTTGGAGCGCGGACGCCGGGCGCACGCGAAGTCGCCGTTGGGCGCGTCGAAGGCGCTGAGCATCGGGTCGGGCATGGAGCGCTTGCGGAACAAATAAAGGCTTCGGCGGTACCGTTCGGCGTCCTGCGGCGGGTTCCAATACGTCGGCCGCACATAGTTGTAGGCGAGGACGTTCTCCGGCACGGGCGGGAAAATGCTCGGTCCGCCGACGCGCGGATGAAGCAGGCCGGCGATCGCGAGCGCGGAATCACGCACGACCTCCGCGTCTCCGCGGAAACGGGCCCCGCGTGCGAGGAGCCGGTTGGCCGGGTCGCGCTCGACCAAGGCCGGCGACGCGACCGACGACTGTTGGTAGGTGCGGCTGGCGATGATGGTCCGGAGCAGGTGTTTGTGGCTCCAGCAATTCTCCATGAAGTCGACCGCGAGCCAGTCGAGCAGGTCGCGGTGTTCCGGGACTGGCGTACGCGTACCAAAGTCCTCGGGCGTTTCGACGAGACCAACCCCGAACACGGCCTGCCAGACGCGGTTGACGGCGACGCGCGCGGCGAGCGGCGATTGCGGCGCGACGACCCAGCGGGCGAATTGCAGACGGTCGCGGGGCGCGCCTTCCGGCCACGGGTGGAGCGCCGCGGGCACATGGGGCGCGACCTGGTGCTTCGGTTTATCCCAGCCGCCGCGATCGAGCAGTTTCGTCGCCCGGGTTTGAAGCCCGCCGCGCTCCGCGAGGTGAAGGACGGAGGTGCCGGCGACCGGAAATCTCTTCCAAAGGTTGTCGGCCTCGACGTTGAACTTTTTCGCTTCGGCGATGGTAGCCCGCCAGGCGCGGAAGATTGTCGCGCGCTGTTCCCCGGTGCGTTCGGCGGCCGGGGTGGCGAAGGCGAGGAGGGCGGCGTAGTCCACCGGCTCCGCCTTCGGGTCGGGATCGCCGGTGAGGGAAATGCGGCAGCAACCGAGCGCCGTGTTGTGGCGGCCGTTGTCGTCGCCGCTGTGGTGCATCCGCAGGAGCACCTTGAGTTTGGTGCCCGCGGGCAGGGTCAGCGGCTCGGTGAATTGCACGACGGCGACCGAGGGTGAATTGCGGCGGCCCGGCCCGCGGTCGGCGCGCCACGCGGTGTCGTTGGAGCCGTCGATCATGAAGTCCGCGGGCCCGACAACGCGTTTCCGCTCCTTGTCGAACCCGGCCTTCCATTCCTCCTCGAGTCCGCGCACGGCCTCGGCGAAGTCGGCGGTGGCGTTGCGCAGGGCGACCTTCTCCCACTTGTCGCTGCCCGGCGCCTGCGTGCTGACCTCGAGTTCGGAAAGCGCCCAGGTCCCGTACTTGCTGCGGCCCGGGCCGCCGAACTCGAGGTCCCCGTGGTTCAAGGCTTCGAGTTGCAGACCGGTGACGCCGTTGAGCTCGGGTGTGGCGAGGACGAAGATGTCCCCGCGGGTGGTCGGATGGCCCAGCGTGAGAAGCGATTTGTCGGGCAACTGCACCGGGTGATTCAAGCCGCTGGTGCTCGCCAGTTCGTAGGGCTCGATGGGAGTCCACCTCGGTCGACGCGCCGAGATGCCCGCCTCCCACGCGGCGATTTTTTCCTGCCATTCGGGCAGGGCTTTCTTCGAGCGCTCGTCGACGCCCGCGAGGTCGGAGCGGATCCGGTTGATTTCCTTTTGCTGCTCCTCGCTGTAGACCCACGATTGCGCCTCGTAGGTGTTGTTGAGGAAGCCGTAGAGCCCGAAGTATTCGTCGTGAGTGATGGGGTCGAACTTGTGCGTGTGGCACTGCGCGCATTGCAGGCTGAGGCCCATCACGGCCTTTCCGACGCAGTCCATGCGGTCGAACATTCCCTCGATGCGGAACTGTTCGGGGATGATCGCGCCCTCCTCGTTGACCATGCCGTTGCGCAGGAAACCGGTCGCGATGATCTGGTCCTGTGTCGCGCCCGGGATTAGGTCGCCGGCGAGCTGATCAATGATGAACTGGTCGTAGGGCTGGTCGCGATTGAAGGCGTTGATCACCCAGTCGCGCCACGCCCACTGCTCGCGGGGCAGGTCCTTCTCGAAGCCGTTGCTGTCAGCATAGCGGGCGGCGTCGAGCCACACGCGCGCCCAGCGTTCGCCGAACCGCGGGTCGGCCATGAGGCGTTTTGACAGGGATTCAACCGCGGAAGGCAGGCCGGTTGCCGCAGCTGCGGCGACGAACTCGGCGACGTCCTTCGGCGCGGGCGGCAATCCGATGAGATCGAGGTGGATGCGGCGGCAGAGGATGGCGGGGTCGGCGGGGGCGGAAGGCGCGAGGTTGGCGGCACGCAGCTTCGCCTCGACGAAGGCGTCGACCGGGTTGAGCGCCGCCGTGACGGGGGCGATGGCCTTGGTCGCGTTGGCTTCCGGCAGTCGAGCCTTGGCGGGGGGCACGAAGGCCCAGTGCTGCGCGTACGCGGCGCCCTCCGTGACCCAGCGTTTGAGCGTCTCCTTCTGCGCGGCCGTGAGCGGCTTGTTCTCCTTCGGCGGAGGCATGACCTCCTCGCTGTCGGTCGAGAAGATGCGGGCGATGATTTCGCTCCGGTCGGGTTGGCCCGGCACGATCCCGGCGAGGTCGGAACGCCCGCCCTTCAGCGCCGGGTCGCGGAGGTCGAGCCGGTAGCCGGCCTTGCGGTCTTTTTCATCCGGGCCGTGGCAATGGAAGCAATGCTCGGCGAGGATCGGCTGCACCTCGCGGTTGAAATCAACGTTTGCGGAACCGGTGGCCGGAAACGCGAGCGCGGCCGCCAAGGTGGCGAGGGTGAGCGATCCGGGGCGGACGGGCGAACACAGGGTGACGGTCATGCCTTTGATGCCAAGGTGGTTTCATCATCTTGCTTGGCAAGTGGAAGCGGGGGCGCGCCACGCTTGGGAGCCGTGTTCACGTTGCCGCGGGCGGAAACAAACTTCTCGCGTTCCAAACCATCGTGATGAATGCCGCGAGATCCGATCCCGGCTCGGACCTCGAACCACTCACAAAACCACCAACGCGACCAATCCCGCGATGAGGATCAGCGCCAGGACGGCGAGGATTTTTCGTTCAGTTCGGGTGGTGCGGAAGGGCATGTTGACTCCAAAGGCCCAGGCGGGCGGCGCGTTCAAAAAACTCCCGCAGGACGGGCGACTGCTCGATCTCGGACCAAGGGCGGTTGCTCGAGACGCGCACAAACAATTGGTCGGCGTCGCGCTGGAAACCGTAGCGCCAGGAGTAGCGCAGGAGTTCGGTCGCCGAATAGGGATCGCGGAAAGTGATCGGTTTTCCCCCGTGCAAGTGCCAGAACCAGACATTGTACGGCAGGCCGCCCGAGCGGAAAACGCGTTGCTCGGCCTCCGGCAGGCCGCGTCCGTTCACGGAGAGCGCGATCGAGGTCTGCGGAATCGCCACCGCCTCCCAGCCTGCGCCGGGCCAGCAGGCGTCGGGCGTGTGGCTCGCGACGAGACTCACGGGGGCCTGGCCGGCGCGCCAGTAGGCCACATAGATGATGAGCTCCCGCGAGCTTCCGCCCGGCAGCGGCTCGAGATAATCGCGTTGGGCCAGATGACTGGTCTGGAGCGTGCCGCTGAAGGCGAAAAGATTGGGGGTGCGCGCCGCCCAGCCCGGCGGGGGTTCGGGCAGAAGCGCCGCGAGGTCGGGCGGGGCAGTTTCCGGCTGCGGCACCGGCCGTGTGCTCCAGAGAAAGAACGAGAGGATGATCGCGGTTCCCCCGAGGCCGACTCCCAGGATAAGGAACGGGCGGCTGGAGTTTCCATCCGTCGAACCGATCGTGGTGGTCATGGCGGTCTGCTTGGAATCGCGTTCGAGCAGGAGAGCGAGGCCGCCGAGCATCAGCGCGGTCACGCCCAACACCGCGAAGCCGGCTAGATCGTGCCAGAAGCCCGAGATGTCCACACCCGCGCCCGCCAGCAGGGTCAAGGCGAGCGAGCGGAGAAAGTTCATTCCCAGCGCGAGGAGCGGCGCGAGCGCGAGGATAAGCGCCCGTGCCCACGGCCGGCGCACCAGCGTGGCGGAAAAGAAGAGGGCCGCGAACACGCAGGAGATGAGACTGCGGACGCCGCTGCAGGCTTCCTCAACCCCCACGGTGGCATGGACGAGGTCGATGATGTTGCCCCGCCGCACTGCGGCGATGCCCAGCAGGTGCAGCGTGTTGAGCACCGATTCGCTGACCCACAACTGCAGGAGCAAGGTCAGCCGTGAGTACGTTCCTGGCGGCAGGGGCGTCGCAAGCAGCCAAAGCGCCGCCGCCGCGAACAGCTGCCAGTTGAAATACACCAGGCGGGTGTCCTGGCGGGAGAAAACAAGTCCGGCCGCCACCATTAAGAGGAAGAACGCCGTCGTCAGCATCACTCCCACCGCGGCGTGCGACCAATAGACCGTCGCCGCGTAAAGACCGGCGATGAAGACGGCGGCCACCGCTGCGGCCAGCAAAAGCACCAATCCCGCCTGCGCCGTCCTCCCCGCACCACTAGCCCGCGGCGTCCCTTTCCGGCTCTCCACCAGAAGCAGCGCGAAGAGCGGCGGCACGAAATAGCCATGGGAAAGGTCGGGGTTGCTGCTCCAATGGGGCCACAGGTGCCACGTGAGTCCCGCGGTCAGGATCGCCAACCCTGCGAGGACGCCGATTCCGGTCGCGGGAAGGCGCCTCAGCTGGGTCCCGAATCCGGTTGAAGCGGGTTCGTTCATCGGCCGGAAGTTCCCCACGAGGCCGCTTCGCTGCCCGCGTAGCGCTCCAGAAGCGCATAGGTGACCTCGAGTGGAACGAGCAGGGTGGGTAGGAACGGCAGGATGCTCCTCTTGTTGGAGTCGCCCCGGAAGAACGCCTCGGTGGCTCCGAGGACGAGAAACGATTGTCCGATCGATTGCCTGATGAATCCCGTGATGCGGCCGAGATTAACCTCATCGCCAACCGCGCCCGCCGCGCAGAACACACTGAACCAGATGCCCGCGGTCTGATCCGTGAACGGGACTTTCTCCGCCTCGATCTTGGCGAGCACCCGCTCGAACAGCTCGCGATTCGGATACCGGATCAGATGGGCCGCGATCACCTTGATCACCGGAAGCCCCGCCACGGTCAGACGGGGTGCAAGAGCGCGTTCGATTTCCTGCTGCAGCAGTCGATCGTTTTGGCCCGCGGCCAGCGCCCCCAGGCGGACTGTGAGCAGGACCTCTCCGTCCGTCACGGTGGGCTTGCGGGCGAGCGCGTCGAGCGCGCCGAACGTGTCGCCCAGTTCGGTCAGAACGGTCGCCTGGTAGAAAGCCTCGAAGTCGTCGGGGGTCTCGGGCCAGTCGCGGGAGAGGATGCCGCGGGCCTCGGTGAGGCGGCGGGCTCGCAGCAGACGTTCCACTTCCAGCACCGGAGTCCACGGGGCTAGGGCGGGAATCGCGGCCTCCGCCCGCGCCGCGTCCTCGGCCAACGGTTTCAGGCGCCGCCGGGCGAATACAAGGGCGCGCACCCAGACTGCGCCGCCGGGCGCCCCGGCCGTGAGTTGGGAGAGAGCCAGTTCGGCGACGCGGTCGAGATTACCGCGCGCCAGGACGGCGCGGAACCACTCCTGAGCGATCAGGTGGCGCTGCTCCGGGTGATCCGCCATGAGTTTTTGGTAAACCGCGTCGGAACGGGCCGGTTGGCCCGCTTGGAGTTGTTTGGCGAGGAGCAGCCCGGCCGTATAGTTGCGCGGGTCGAACTGGTAGGCGCTGTCGAGGTAGAGCAGAGCCTCGGCCGGCTTGCCCTCGGAGAAAGCGACCTGCGACTTGTTGAGAAAGTACCCGCTGCGAACCTCGGTCACTCGGTGCCAGTAGGGCGGGAGCGTGACATGGAAGATGTTAACCGGGTAGCCGATCGAGCGGAGGAAAACGAAGACTGACACCGCAGCCGTGAGATAGAGGGCGAAACCCGTTCCGGTGAAAATACCGAGCGCGCGACCCCAGAACGGGCGCACGTCCGCGGTGTCGGCGGAGCAACGTAATCCGTCGGCGGTGCGCACGAGCAGGGGGCACACGGCGCGAAAACGATCCGGGCGGTTCCAATGGAGGCACGCGTCGCAGGCGGTCTGCAGCGCGCGTCCGGAGTCACTGCGGGACTGGCATGGGCAGGTGGACTGCCCGCGTCGAAACCGGAACCACGTCTTGCGCAGGTTCCAGTAAATCAGGCCCCAGAAGAGGCGCAGCGTGTCGACAATCCATCCCACGCGATCGACCGTAGTAGCGGTGCGGGTACCCGCAAACGGTTTCGGCACGCGGCCTCCGTTGCGGGGATGGGATGTCATGCCGGCGGGCTGCGCGGCCGGCGCAGTCCAGGCCGGCGGAACCAGGGTCCGATTCGAGCGGTAGATTTCCCGTTGCCACTCCCCGTGCCGGCGCTTCGCTGCACCTTTCATCATGAGCACTCCATCAGGTTATCTCTCGGATCTGTATAAGCTGAACGGCAAGGTCGCCGTGGTCATCGGCGGCACGGGCGAACTCTGCGGCGCCATGGCCGAAGGCCTGGCTGGCGCCGGCTGCGAGGTCGTGCTCGTCGGCCGAAACGAGGAGAAGGCGAAGCCGAAGCTGGAGCGCATCCATGCCGCGGGCGGCCGCGGTTATTTCCACTCCTGCGAGGCCAGCGAGAAGGCCGCGCTCGAGGGCTTGCTGGCCTCGGTGCTGAAGCAATCCGGCCGTGTCGACATCGTCGTGAATGGCGCCGGTGTGAACTCCGCCACGCCGTTCCTCGACATCGCCGAGGACGAGTTCGACCGCATCGTGCGCATCAACTACAAGGGGGTGTTTCTCGGCTGCCAGGTGTTCGGCCGCTATCTGGTCGAGCGAGGGGAGGGGGGCTCCATCATCAATCTCGGTTCGATGTCGGGCCTTGTGCCGCTCTCGCGGGTGTTCACGTATTCGGCGACCAAGGCCGCCGTGCACAACCTCTCCAAGAACCTGGCGCGCGAATGGGCTCCCAAGCGCGTGCGGGTGAACACCCTCGTGCCCGGCTTTTTCCCGGCGGAGCAGAACCGCAAGATCCTTTCGCCCGAGCGCGTCGCCTCCATCATGGGCCACACCCCGATGAAGCGGTTCGGTGAGTCGCGCGAACTGGTCGGGGCGACCCTGCTGCTGGCGAGCGACGGCGCCGGCGGGTTCATCACCGGCTCGGAGATCGTCGTCGACGGCGGCTATCACGCGATGACGATCTAAGGTTTTATAATTGTATTGATTTTGCCAAAGGGCGGCCTGATCGGCCGCCTTTTATTTTTAGATAAAATCCTGTGTAGAGCCTTGCTGCAGGTCGTATATGCGGTCTTTATCAATCCCGTATGTTACTAAATAAACTCAATCAGTTGAAAGCGGCGCGCGCCAAGGTCGCGAGCCTGGAGAAGTCCATCGAGAACAAGCTGAATCGCGAGCTGGCGGCCCTGCCCGAGAAATACGGGTTCGAGACCGCCAACGAGCTCGCCGAGGCGATCATCCGCGCCTCCGGTCAGGGCTCCGTCCGCGGGGGCGGCAAGCGCCGCGGTCGCAAGCCCGGCAAAGCCAAGGTATCCGGCGGTGGTCGTCGCAAGCGCGCCAAGATCACCGACGAGATGCGCGAGCAGGTGACGAAGCTGGTCGCCGAGGGCAAGACGGGGTCCGCGATTGCCAAGGAGGTCGGCATTTCCCTGCCGAGCGTGCAGAATATCAAGAAGGCCGCCGGACTCGTGAACAAGCGCTGAGCGCTTTTCACATTCCTGCGGTTACAAGCCCCCGCGTCGCGGGGGCTTTTTATTTCCAGACGGCCGACGATCGCCGTCAGTAGCGCGCCAGCGAAGGGTCCACTTCCTCGGCCCACGCCGAGATGCCGCCACCTATGTTCGTCACGGCCGTCAAGCCGTGTGCGCGGAGAAACTCCGTCACCCGCAGGCTGCGTCCACCGGCGTGACAAAGTATCAGAAGATGGCGGTCCCGCGGCAGGTCCCCGAGCCGCTCCGGAATCTGGCGCATCGGTATATGCTCGGCGTCGGATAAACGGCAGATCGCCAGCTCATACGGCTCGCGTACATCAATGATCAGCGTTCCGTCCGGGTTGGTCTGACGCAGGGCGTGCGCCTCGCGGGCGGAGATCTCCAGTGGGATTTCAGTGGGATTCATGGAAGGTTTAGCGGTGCAGACGGGGGCGGTGGTTCCGTTTCCCGGCTTGGTGATCGTGGGATCTTGCCCGCACAGCGCGCAGCCACGCTCGCGAGGCAGAGCGAGGATTTGGGCGCTGGAGTCGAGTCCGTGGTAAGTAAGCAGGCGCCCACGCAACGGGGTTCCGGCTCCCGTGATGAGCTTGATCGCTTCCATCGCCTGCAGGCTCCCGATCACGCCGCAAAGCGCGCCGATCACCCCTGCTTCGCCGCAGCCGGGGACGCTGCCCGCTTCCGGTGGCTCCGGGAACAGGCAGCGGTAGCAGCCACCTTCCACCGAGGGCTCGAAAACGGTCACTTGTCCGTCAAAGGTATAGACGCTCCCGTAGACGAGCGGCTTCCGCGCGAGAAATGCGGCGTCGTTGTTGAGATAGCGCGACGCGAAGTTGTCGGTGCCGTCGACGATCACGTCATAATCGGCGAACAACGCCTCTACGTTACCCGCCTGCACGCCCTCCGGATGTGTAACCACCCGGGTATGCGGATTCGTCGCGGCGAGGCGCCGGGCGGCCGAGTTCACCTTCGGCTGCCCGATCGACGCGTCGTCGTGGAGCAGTTGCCGGTGGAGATTATGCAGCTCCACGCGGTCGTGGTCGGCGATGCCCAGCGTGCCCACGCCCGCGGCGGCGAGATACAAGGCGGCCGGGCTACCGAGTCCGCCTGCGCCGATCACCAGCACCCGGGCCGCGGCGAGCTTCCGCTGTCCCTCCTCGCCGATCTCGGCGAGCATCAGCTGCCGGCTGTAGCGCGCGAGGGCGGCAGACGGCAGTTCGGGCGCGTACGGCATCAGACGATGGACACGGCTAAGGAACGCGTCCGCAAATGAAATTGCGCCGCCGGGCGGCCGCGGCGGGAATCATGCGGTGCGCTGCCTCGGCATTGATTACGGCACCCGGAGGATCGGACTCAGCTATGGCGACGAGCTGGGCGTGGCCACGCCGTTGCCGGCGCTAACGGAGGCCGACGAAGCGCGGCGGTGGTCGGCGTTGCTCGAGGTGGCCCGAGGACGCCGGGTAAGCGCGCTCGTGGTGGGGCATCCGCTCAATATGGACGACACCGCGGGCCCGAAGGCGAAGGAGGCGGAAGCGTTCGCCGCGCGCCTCGGCGCCGAGCTAAGTTTGCCGGTGCATCTGGTCGATGAACGGCTGACGAGCCAGGAGGCTGAGTCGACCATCGCGAAGTCGCGGCGACGCGACGTGCGGGCGAGCGGGATCGTGGATTCGCGGGCCGCGACACTCATCCTGCAGGACTTCCTGAACCAGCGGTTTCCTCCGGAGATACCGTCCGCCCCCGACGATGACGACGGACGCTGAAAAGACGCGCTGGCGCTGCACCTGCGCGTACGACGGCACCACGTTCGCCGGATGGCAGAGCCAGGCGGGCGGGTTGGCGATCCAGGACGCCATTGAGGCGCGGCTTGCGGCGATTTTCCATGCGCCGGTGCGCATTCACGGTAGCGGGCGTACGGATGCCGG
>JAURJO010000098.1 GCA_030832235.1 Verrucomicrobiota bacterium | reverse complement strand
GGGGGCGGTGCAACCTGCGCGGGAACCACGGTCGCGGTGAAAATCAAAAGGGCGGTCAGGGCGGGTGCATTCCGGGGCATGAGTGGGAGCGGGGTAGGTAGACGGAGACCACCGTGGCCCGCTTTCCTAAGCGAGAGCAAGTTTGCGTGGACTGGTTCCTGAGGCGGCCGGTCCGTCCTTCGATCGAGCATTTCGTTCGGCCGGCGGGGCAGCGGTGACAGTCCACGAGGACCTCCGCGCGCGGCGGCATTGGTTGTCGTCGGTCCTGCTCGCCCGGCACGACCATCCCGCGGGTGAAGGCGCCTTCCCGCTGTTGTACGAGGAGGAAATCACGCGGACGGCGCTGCAGGCGTGGGTGCGTCGTGAGAGGCCGGATGTCGTGGTCAGCTCCGAGCTGGGGGTCCGTGCGATGGTGGAGGGAGCGGCGCGCCGGTCGGGCCGACGGCTCGGCTTCGCGCATCTCCACCTGGTGGAGCCCCTCATGGGTTGCAGCGGCATCGACCAGAATAACGAGCGGGTGGCCGCGGCCGCCGTCGATCTGGTGGCGGAGCAGCTGCATGCCAACAGCTTTGGGCCGCCGGCCAATCCGAAGACCGTGCTCATCGAGGGGGCGTGGGTGGACGGAGGGAGCGCGCGGGGGCCGGATGCGAGCCCTGCAAGGGCGCCGGTTCGGCCTGAGACGGCTCGTTGAGCCACCGCGTTTCCGACGCGTTTGGCTTTCTACTGGAGGATCAGGATAAAGCGCGTACGGTCCGCGCCACATGAAGAACTTTCTGAGTTCGCTCGCGGGCACCCTCGTGGGGTTGTTGCTCTTCTCCGTCGGTGGCGTGTTCCTCTTGATCGGTGGGATTGCGGCGCTGGTCGCGCTTGGCGGCCGGGATTCCTCCGCCCCGGCCTTCGAAAAGGGCTCCTACCTGGTCCTCAACCTCTCGACCAACTTCACCGACGCACCGGCGGAACTCGATCTCGGGCCGCTGGGCGGCGGTCCGGAGTCGGTCCAGCTCCGCACGGTAACCCGCGCCCTGCGGGCCGCGGCGAAAGACGAGCGGATCACGGGAGTTTACCTGACGGGCGACCTCTCCCCGGCGGATTTCGGCTCCGGTTACGCTGCGCTCCGCGAGTTGCGGACCGCGCTCGAGGATTTCCGTGCGGCTGGAAAACCGGTGCAGGCCTATCTCACGCAGGCCACGACTCGCACGTACTACGTCGCGTCGGCGGCGGACAACCTCGCACTCGATCCCTACGGGATGATTTTGATGCCCGGACTCGCGAGCCAGCCGATGTTCTTCGCCGGTCTGTTCGAAAAATACGGCGTCAATGTGCAGGTGACGCGCGTCGGCAAATACAAGTCGGCGGTAGAGACGTTCACCCGCCGGGATATGAGCCCCGAGAATCGCGAGGAGGTCACGCAATTGCTCGGGGACATCTGGAGCGTGCTGCTGGCCGACATCGCCAAGACCCGAAAGCTCGAGTCCGCGGAAATCCAAGGGGTCGTCGACCGCGAGGGCATGATCCGCGCGCAGCCGGCGCTGGAGGCCAGGCTCGTCGACCGCGTGGCCTACCGGGATGAGATCTACGAGGACCTTAAGGCTCGCACCGGCCGCGCGGGCTCGAAGGAACCGTTCCGCCAGGTCGCGCTTGCCCAGTATGCGAAGCAACTGAAGGACGGCGGCGCGCCCGAGGCCGGAAAGAAGTCCTCCGCGAAAGGTCGGATCGCCGTGGTCTACGCGGAGGGGGAGATCGTCGACGGGGAGGGCAACATCGGCGAGATCGGGGGATCGGAGTTATCGCGCACCCTGCGCAAACTGCGGCAGGATTCGAATGTGAAGGCCGTCGTGCTCCGGGTGAACAGTCCCGGCGGCAGCGCATCCGCCTCGGAAGTGATCCAGCGCGAGGTGCGTTTGATCCGCGAAGCGAAGCCGCTGATCGTCTCGATGGGGAGTTACGCGGCGTCGGGCGGCTACTGGATTTCCGCGCCGGCCGACCGCATCTTCGCGGAGTCCTCGACCATCACTGGTTCGATCGGTGTCTTCGGATTGCAATTCGACGTCCAGCGGCTGGCGGCCGACTTCGGTGTTTCGTTCGACACGGTGAAGACCGGCCGTTTCGCCGACGCCCTCACCATCACCCGGGCCAAGACTCCGGAGGAGATGGCGGTGCTGCAGCGCATGGTGGATTGGATCTACGGTGAGTTCGTCGCAAAGGTCTCCGAGGGACGTAAACTCACCCCCGAGCAGGTCGAAGCCATCGCCCAGGGCCGGGTGTGGTCGGGCCGTGAGGCTCTCGCCCGCGGACTCGTCGACGAAATCGGTGGTCTCGAGGCCGCGCTCGCCCATGCGGCGAAGCGCGCCGGTCTTGGCGAGAACCCGCGCGTGATCGAGTATCCGCGCCAGAAGGAATTCATCGAGGCCCTGCAGGAGATTCTTGAACGTCGGTTGCCCGGAGCCGCGCGTTCCATACGTGGACCGCTCGGTGACCTTGCCGGCCGGCTGGAGTCGGAACTTCGCGCCTTACGTTCCTTCAACGACCCGGCCGGGGTTTACGCCCGGCTGCCTCTCAGCATCGCGATCCGTTGATAGCCACCACTTCCATGCCCAGCGCAAATACCCTCACGCGCGAGTGCGCGGCCACCATGATTCCGTCCGGCCAGGTCGTGACCCTGCCGGCCGGCACCCGCGTCTTCATCACGCAGACGCTCGGCGGCAACGTCACCGTCCGCACCGACGGTGGACTTTTTCGTATCGCCGCGGGCGACGCGGCCGCGATCGAGGGCCACCAGGCCGCCGCGGAGGTGGCGGAACCGGCCGCGGGCGAGTTCAGCGAGGAAGCCGTCTGGGGTGCGTTGCGGACGTGCTTCGACCCTGAGATTCCGGTCAACATCGTCGATCTCGGATTGATCTATGATCTCGCGGTCGAGACCGCCGCCGACGGCGCACGTTCCGTGGACGTTAAGATGACCCTGACCGCGCCCGGGTGCGGCATGGGACCGGTGATCGCCGAGGACGCTCGGCAGAAAATCCTGAAGCTGCCTTCGGTCGCTACCGCCCGGGTTCACATCGTGTGGGATCCGCAATGGACCCCGCAGATGATTTCCGAGACGGGCCGCAAGGCTCTCGGTCTGGAGTAGACGGCGGCCTCACTTCCCGCCGCGCAGGAAGAGTCCGAGGAGCCAACCGGCAAAGCCGGGCGGCAACGGACGCGCGTGACGGGGAATCTGATCGAAGTGTCCGCTTTGCTTGGCCAGCGCCGCTACGGTGAGCCCCTCGTAATTGCGCGTGCCGGTGGCGGTGCGCGTGAGGAGCGCAGGTGGTATCTGATCGAGGTGGCCTTCGGCCGCCGCCGCATGCAGCGGGGTGTCGCCGTTGTCATTCCGCGTGAGCAAAAGCTCCGGAGTGAATTGGGCGGCCGGGATACGGTCGAGTTGTCCGGTCTCCGCCGCGGCATGGATCGCCGTGAAACCGCTTTTGCTCGGCACGGTAAGATTCACGGCCGTGAGCAGCGCGGCCGGAATCTGGGCCAGATGCCCCGAGATGGCGGCCGCGTGGAAAACGGTGTCGCCCGCGCTGGTCTGCTCCCGCAGGGCCTCGGAGGTCAGAAGCTCGGGGGAAACCTGATCCAGATGGCCGTTGAACGCGGCCACGTGGAGGACCGTC
>JAURJO010000097.1 GCA_030832235.1 Verrucomicrobiota bacterium | reverse complement strand
GGAGCGGGCGACTGCGGGGCGGAGTTCGAACCCGGGGTGCTCACGCGCGCGCCGGCCGGAGCCGTCCTTCGTGGTGGGCCGCGGTCTCAGGCACGGCGAGGCGGGCGGGGCGGCGGTGAACGGTGCCGGGACCGGTCGAACCGGATCGCGGGAGGCGCGGTAGGCGGGCGGGGGTATTCAAGGGAGCGATAGGCTGACGGGGTGAAACGTGCGGCGAGGGGTAGCGCGACCGGCGATCCGCGGACGCGGGAGTGAGGGGCGGCGCGGCGGACGGAGGCTTCAAACCTCCATTGGTCCTACACGCGACTATGGCTTTCGTCATACCGGCGGATTTCGGATCGTCGGATCCGGTGCCAAAGGACGGGCGTCCCGGCGCGGGGCGCCCGGCGATCGCCGCGGCGGGCGCGGACTACTCCGGGCGGAAGCGCAGCTCGTCGGCGGCGAGGAACTCGCCGTTGCGCGGGCCGCTGAACTCGACGTAGGCGATCGCCTTGCCCTGAACCCGCAGCTCGAAGGTCGGCACGGGCTCGCCCGGGGCCTGGCGCGCGGGCGCGGCCGGCAGGCCCGCGGTGTCCACCACCTGGCCCTGGCGATCAAAGGCCGTCAGTTTGGCCGGGCAGCCGGTGGAGGCCCAGAACACGACGGAGACCGAAGTGACGGGGCCGGGGAACGTGGCGCGCACCGGGATCGCCTGTTCGTTGGCCATGGCGTTGAGCAGGCCTTTGCGGTTGGAGGCGAGGTGGGGAAAAAACATCACGCGTCCGACGGCCTTGCTCGTGCGCGGCGGCTCGGCGAGCGCGAAGCTCACGGCCTTTTCCGTCCAGGTCGGCACCGGTTTGCCGATGGTCGCGGCCTCGAAGTCGACGACAACCTCGTTGGCGGCGCGGGCGGCCGCGGCGGCGAGCAAGAAGAGCAGCACGCGTCGCATGTCAGACCGGCTCGAGTCCGCGCATGGTGCCGGTGGACGAGGCGAATTTCGTCTCCTCGAGGCCCATCCGCTGAAGCATCGAGACGAAGAGATTGGGGAGCGGGTAGTCGCCGTCCTTGCCCAGCGCGAGGTGCTGGCCGTGGCGGAAGCCGCCGCCGGCGAAGAGCGTCGGCATGTTGGTGGTCGAGTGGGCGTTGGCGTCGCCGAGGTTGGAGCCGTAGAGGATCATCGTGCGGTCGAGCAGGGTGTCCTCGCCCTCGCGCACGGCCTTCAGGTCGCGGAAGAGGCCGGCGAGGAGTTTCATGTGCGCCTCGTCGAGGGTGCGGAGCTGGGCGAGCTTCTCGTCGGCTTTCCCGTGGTGCGAGAGGTTGTGGTAGCTGTCGGTGATGGTCTCGCCCGCGATGGTCACCACGGGCGTGCCGACGCTGTTGAGCATGAGCGTGACGGCGCGGGTGGAGTCGGTCTCGAAGGCGAGGCGCACGAGGTCATACATGACCTTCACCTTGTCCATGTATTGCGCCGGGTTGGCCGGATCGACGGGGGCGGGGACCTTGACGACGGGCTTCGGCTTGTTTTCCCAGCCGCGCGATTCCTGCAGCCGGTGCTCGAGGTCGCGGACGCTCGTGAGGTATTGGTCGAGGCGGCTGCGGTCGCGGGCGCCGAGGTCGCGCTGCAGTGCGCCGGCCTGCTCCGCGAGCGTATCGAGGATGCTGCGACCGCGGTCGAGCTGGCGGATCTGGGCCTGCACCTGCTCCGGCGTGCCCTGCAGGAAGAGGCGGTTGAACACGTCGGAGGCGCGGCCTTCGGGCGGGATGGCCACGCCCGTTCCGGTCCACGAGAGGCCGCGGGCGCCGCCGTTGACGGCGAGCGCGAGCGACGGGAACCGCGTCAGCGTGCCGATCCGCTCCGCGATGTGCTGGTCGAGCGAGACGGTGTTGCGGAAGGAGCTGCTGGCCGGGTGCGGTGCGGCGGTGAGGAAACTGATGTCGGAGGGATGGCCGCCGTCGACATTGGGGTGGGAGACGCCGCTGAAGACCGTGAAGTCCGCGCGGTGCTCCTGCAGCAGCTGCAGGTAGGGCGAGGGCGTGTAGCCGCGGCCGCTGTCGCGCGGGAAAAACAGGTCCGGCCGCAGGCCGAGATTGTTGCAGATGCCGAACATGCGGCGCGGTTTCACACCGGGGGCCGTCGGCGGCACGGCGGCGCGCGCACGCGCGAGCGGCGGCAGCATCGCGTCGAGCAGCGGCAGCGAGAGGGCAACGCCGGCGCCGCGGAGGAAGTGGCGGCGCGAGAGGGCGCGGCGGGTGGCGACGTAGGGGGCGGCGGGAGCGGGCTGGGTCATGGCGGGGGCGGGGCGGTCACTTCGTCCGGAAGAATTCGCTCTGCACGACCTCGTGCAACAGCGCGCGCACGCCGTGTCCGCCGGCGGCGGTTCGGGCGACGAGGCGGTCGAGGGCGGCTCGCTCCGAAAACGCGACCGGCGCGCCCGTGGCGTAGAGGATTAGCTGGCCGGCGAGGTGGCGGGCGAGGGCGCGCTCGTCCTGCGCGACGAGGTGTTTGAACTCGCGCACCTCGCGGAAGGCCCGCCCGTCCGGCAATTCGCCCGCGGCATCGACCGGCGGACCGAAGTGAAACGCGAAGGCCTGGCCGTTCATGCCGTAGCCGGCCTGCGGTTTCACGTGCTCCGAGACGGCGCGGTAGCGGTCGCGGAAGCCGCCCATCACGTCGTAGCTCTCCAGCGCGAAACCGGGCGGGTCCATCTTGACGTGGCAGGAGGCGCAGGAAACGTCGGCGCGGTGTTTCTCCAGTTGCTGCCGGATCGTGACGGCGCCGCGGATGTCGGGCTCGACCGCCTTCACGCCGGCCGGGGGCGGGGCGGTTTCGAGCCCCATGATGCGCGAGGTGATCCAGTGGCCGCGCAACACGGGCGAGGTGGTCGTGCCGTTGGCGGTGACTTTCAGGATGCTCGCCATCGTCATCAGGCCGCCGCGATCGCTGCCGGGCGGGAGCGCGACGCGGCGCATCGCCACGCCGCGGACGCCGTCGATGCCGTAGTGGCGCGCGAGGCGCTCGTTGAGGAACGTGAAGTCGGCGGACACGATGGAGCGCGCAGGCAGGTCGCGACGCGCGAGGTCGGCGACGAAGAGCCGCGTCTCGTCGACGGCGGCGAGCTTGAGCGGGTCGTCGAGTTCGTAGTCGTTGTAGATCGTCGAGGACGGCGAGTTGTCGTCGATCTTGCGCAGGTCGAGCCAGTAGTCGGTGAAGGCTTCGATGAAGCGGTCGGACCTCGGATCGGCGAGCAAGCGCTCGGTCTCGGCGCGGAGCACGTCCGGGCGCAGCAGTTCGCCGCTGGCCGCGCGCGCACGAAGCGCGGGATCGGGCGTCGAGTTCCAGAGGAAGAGCGCGAGGCGCGTGGCGAGGGCGGCGGCGTCGAGCCGGCCGGCCGGCTCCTCGAGGAAGACGAAACCCGGCGCGGCAAGAATACCGGTGTAGGCGGTGAGCATCGCGCGGGCGAAACCGGAGCCGAGCGCGAACTCGCGGTCGAAGAGCGCGCGGAAGCCCTTCAGTTCGAGGTCGCGCACCGGGCGGCGGAAAACCGTCGACGCGAAGCGGTGCAGCAGGCGGTCGGCGTCGGCCGACGGATCCGGGGAATCGATTTCGACGAGCACGGCCGGAGCGGGGCCGCCGCGGCCGCCGAAACCGCCGGGCCCGCGTCCGCCGCCGCCGCGGCCGGGACCGGGACCGGCGCCAGGTCCGCTGCGCCCGTTCGGCGCCGCGCCGAAACCGATGCCGTCGAGCGGCACGCCGCCGGGCTGACCGGCGGCGAGGCGTCGCATCGGCAGGTCGCCGAACAGCAGCCGGTAGCCGGCGACGGCCGAGTCGTCGGCGAGCGGGCCCTCGACCT
>JAURJO010000096.1 GCA_030832235.1 Verrucomicrobiota bacterium | reverse complement strand
GCCCGGGCTAAGTTCGCCCCGAGCGAGCCCACCGCGACGAGCGCGGCGATACCGAGCACCACCGAAAGGGAAAACAGGAAGAGGCGCCGCCGCGAAGCGCGCGAGTCCCGCCAGGCAAGTCGGAGAATGAAGGTCATGGGGCCACCACCAAACACACAAAAGACACTAAAAACTTACGGTTCATATCACGATGCGCTCGTACTCCACCTTGGGATGATGGCCGAAGTTCACCAGCAGCCCAAGACGCATACGGGTCGCGCGGAGGTAGTTATGAAGTTGGGCGCGATGCTCGTCGGACAACGTGGTCACAGCTTTGATTTCGACGATGATTCGACCGTAGCAGACGAAATCAGGAGTATAGGTCTGCTTCAAAGGCCGCCCTTTGTAGGCCAGGCAAAGCTTAGGCTGTGCTTCGAAAGGAACACCTCTCTCCGAAAACTCGATCTCGAGACATTCCTGGAAGACCGCCTCAAGAAATCCCGCCCCTTTGTCCCGGTAGACCTCAAAGCAGGCGCCCATGATGGCGTATGATTCCTCCGGGTAGACGAGCTGCGACATCGGCCCTTTCGTGGATTTGGTGTGTTTCGTGGTTACTACCCCCGGTGGGCACCCCTCAGACCGTCTCGTCGCTCGCGACGGCGCCGGCTTTCAGGCGCAGGATGCGGCGGCAGCGACGGGCGAGCTCGAGGTCATGCGTCACCAGCACCAGCGTCGTGCCCCTTTCCTCATTGAGACGGAAAATGAGGTCGGCCATCGCGTGCGCCGTGTCGCCGTCGAGGTTTCCCGTCGGCTCGTCGCAGAAAAGGATCTTGGGGCGGTTCATGAACGCCCGCGCCAACGCCACGCGCTGCTGTTCGCCACCCGAGAGCTGCACGGGATAGTGATCCCGCCGTTCGCCGAGCCCCACGCGCGCCAGCAGCCCGCAGGCTTCCTCCTCCGCCGCCGCGCCGCCCTGCCCGCGCAGTTCCACCGGCACCAGCACGTTCTCCAGCGCCGTGAGCGTGGGCACCAGCTGGAAGTTCTGGAAAACGAAACCGACGTGCGCGTTGCGCACCAGCGCCCGCGCATCCTCGCTGAGGCGCCCGATCGGTTCGCCGGCCAGTTCGACCGTGCCCTCCGAGGGTTGGTCGAGGCCGGCGCAGAGGCCGAGCAGCGTCGTTTTGCCGCTCCCGCTCGGCCCGACGATCGCCAGCGTGGCGCCCGCCTCCAGTTCGAAGCTCACGTCGCGGAGCACCGTCAGCCGGTGTCCCGCCGCCTCGTAAGCCTTGGTCAGCCGCTCGACTTTCAACATTGCCTGAGCACTCATGGATTTCGGGCGAACATACACCAAAATGCCGAAAACGATGCAGAAATCCTCCACCGGACGCCCCCCCGGGTTTCTCGTCGCACTGTTCGCCGCTCTCCTCGCATTGATCGCCCTGGATCGAACTGCCGCCGCCCCGGCGGAGAAAGTCCTCGTTTTCTTCGGTGACAGCCTTACCGCGGGCTACGGACTCGATAATCCCGCCAACGAAGCCTACCCCGCGCTCATCCAGGCACGCCTCCGCGCCGCCGGCCTGCCTTGGCGCGTGGTCAACGCCGGCCTCAGCGGCGAGACCACCGCGGGCGGCCTGCGCCGGATCGACTGGACGCTCCGAACGCCGCCCGACCTGTTCGTGCTCGCGCTCGGCGCCAACGACGGCCTGCGCGGCATCAGCCCCGCGCTCATGCGCTCCAACCTCGAGGAAATCATCGAGCGCGTGCGCCGGCGCCAGCCGGCCGCGAGGATCGTGCTCGCCGGGATGCAGATGCCGCCGGAACTCGGACCCGAACACGCGGCGGCGTTTGGACGCGTTTTTCCGGAGGTGGCGAAAAAAACGGGCGCGACCTTGATTCCGTTCCTCCTCGACGGAGTCGGCGGGGTTGCCGAACTGAACCAAGGCGACCGCATCCACCCCAACCCCTCCGGTCACGCCATCATGGCGGACACGGTGTGGAAAATCCTTCGTCCTCTGCTGTGATCCGCTCCGTTTTCCTTACCGCCCTCCTCGCGGCCACGGCCACCGCCGGCCCCTCGTGGCTGCCCAGCGTCGGCACCGCCGCGGCGTGGAACAGCAACATCTCCAACGCCAACCGCGCCAACGATATCATCGGCGCTCTGCAATTCGGCGCCGAACTCGGCACCTCGCGCCGCCAGCCCTTGGGAAGGGACGACACCCTTCTCACTACCCTGGCTGCCCGGGCCGAGGCGTGGCCCCGTTTTGACGGTCTCGACCGCGCGGGGGTGGGCGCGCGCGTCACCTGGCAACGGAAATTCGGGCTTGGCGCCTTCGCCCCGACGTTCGCACTCGAAGGAGCCGGCGAGTGGATGGGCGCCCGCGAATCCGGGCGACGCGGCCGACTGGGCCTTCTCGCGCTGACCGCCCGGCAGCGTTTGGCCCCCGAGTGGGTCATCCGCGCGCGTCATGAGCATGCGCGCCACGATGCCCGCGCGGTGGCATTCGACCGCACCGGCCGCGAGACCACCCTCGCCCTTGAGTGGGAAGCAGCCCCCGGCTGGAGATTGACCGCTTCGGTCGCGGGCCGCCGCGGCGACGTTCTCGCGTACGCCACACCTCCGCGACCCGACATCCTGCGCGAGGGCCGCGCGACCGGTTTGATGACGACGTTCGACCGCGAACGCCCGATGATGTCGTACATCATCGACGCGCGCACCGTGTCGTGGCGGTTGGAATCGAGCCACAGCCTCGACCCGCGCCACACCCTTTCAGCCGCCGCCGAATACCGCGACACCGAGCGCGGGGCCGTCCGCTACCTCAACCGCAACCTGTCGCTCAGCCTCGGGCGGCGCCTGTGACCATGCACCGGACGCGTCCGATTTTCCTCCTGATCCTGCTCGCGCTCGATTCGGCTGCCAACGCGGGCGAAATCCGCGTCGAGGTGCGCGATCCCAAGGGTGCGCCCGTCGCGGACGCCGTGGCCTCGCTCACGCCGCTCGACGCCGCGCCGGCCGTCCAACCTCCCGCCGAGCCGGTCGCGGTGCTGCAGGAAGGAGAGGAGTTCCGGCCCCACGTGACACCGGTGGTCGTGGGCACCCGCGTGACTTTTCCCAACCGGGACGCCGTGCAGCACCATGTATTCTCCGTTTCGCGCGCGAAGAAATTCGACCTGCCGCTTTACCGCGGCGAGCCGCGCGAGCCCGTGCTTTTCGATCAGCCGGGCGTGGTGAGCCTCGGCTGCAACATCCACGACTGGATGTCGGCCTACATCGTTGTCCTCGCCACGCCGCACTTCGCCCGTAGCGGCGACGATGGCGTGGCGCTCATCATCAGTGTTCCACCGGGACGCCACCGGCTAGAGGTCTGGCATCCTCGCGTGAAAGCGACGCTCACGCGTGAGGTGACGGTGGAAGGGGCGGGTTCCGCCACCCAGGTCATTGCGCTCACTCTTGGGGTCGATCGCCGCGTGCGGCGCGCGCCGGAGGCAGCGGGCAGCGGCTACAAGTGAGGCTGCCGTTCCGCACGTTTCGCGGCCAGCTGCTGCTGGTCTTCGTGCCGGTGCTCGCACTGGCGCAACTGACGACGTGGTACCTCGTCGGGCGCTTCAACGAGCACGAGGCCCGCCACCAGATTGACGTCAGTCTCCAGCAGGCGGCCCACTCCTTTCGCCGCGTTGTGGCCGACCGGAACGCCCACCTCCGTACCGGGGCGCGCAGCGCCGCCCGCGACCACCAGATCCGCCAGCTGGTGAGTGGCGACGACCCCGCCACCCTCGCCTCCGCCCTGCAGAGCCTGCGCGGCACCACGGACAGCTCGGTCGTCGTCATCCTCGACCCCGCCGGAAAGTTGGTCGCATCCGCCGGCCGCGGCGCACCGGAACCCACGCTCGCACCGCGACTGATCACGCTCGCCGAGGCGGATGACTCCCCCCGGCCCAGCGCGGCGGGCTACGGCCACTTCGGCGGCGTGCTCCACTCCGTCGTGCTCGTGCCGGTGCAGGCCAGCTCGGAGGTCATCGCCTGGCTGTTGATCGGGTTCCGCATCGACCGCGAGTTCGCCTCCGACCTCAAGCGCCTGACCGGTAGCGATCTCCTATTCCTGAGCGAGAACGGGGACGCGCTCGCCGGCACGCTGCCCGACTCCGCGCACGCTCCCATCGCCGCAGCGCTGCGGACGACCCGCGCCCACTCCGCCCTCCGCCAGATCACGATCAACGGCGGCGCCTCGCTCGCCGCCTTCCGTCCGTTGCTCACCGGCAAGGACCAGATCGCCACCCTCGCCTTGGTCTACTCGCTCGACGAAAAACTCGCGCCCTCGCGACTAGCCGGACGTTACCTCGCGCTCGTGACGGTCGGGGCGCTGGTCGTCGCCGCCGCCATCGCG
>JAURJO010000095.1 GCA_030832235.1 Verrucomicrobiota bacterium | reverse complement strand
GGCGGTTCACCGGGCGAACCAACACCATGCACCTGACCTCCCGTCGTATCGTTGCGCTCCGGCCCGCCTTCGCGGGCTTGCTTGTCGCGGGGCTCTCCGCCTCCGCCTTCGCCCAAGCCGTCTCGAACCGTTCCGCGCCCGCCGCCAAGGCCGGCGACACGGTGAAACTCGAGGCGTTCACCGTCACGGGCTCCAACTTCAAGCGGCTCGACCAGGAGAACGTTCTGCCGGTGACGGTGTTCAACATTGAGGCGATGGAGGCCCGTAACGCCCTCACGCCGGTCGAGATGCTCACCGCACTTCCGCAGATCACGAACGTCCCGCTCAACGAGACCCAGAATGGCGGCGCCAACTCCCGCGGCGACAACGCCAACGTCAATCTCCGCGGCATCGGGGCCGGCAGCACCCTCGTGCTGCTCAATGGCCGCCGCATCGCGCCGCATCCGATCACGTCGAACGACGGCGGTGTGCCTGCCTTCTACTCCAACGTGAACCAGCTGCCCACGCAGGGGCTTGAGCGGATTGACGTCCTGCGCGACGGCGCCTCCTCGATCTACGGCTCCGACGCCGTCGCGGGGGTGATCAATTACGTCACGCGGCGCGATTTTCGCGGCACTGACGTCCGCACGCGCTTCGGACTGCCTGAGCATGGCGGCGGGGAGAACATGCAGGTGACGCTCACGCACGGCCGCGACTTCGCCGGCGGCAAGGGCCGCATGCTCCTGACTTTCGACTATTTCTGGCGCAACGAGATCGCCTACCGCGACCGCGACTTCACCCGCAGCGCCAACCACACGGCGCAGGCTCCGGCCGGTTTCAACGCACTTGGCGGATCCTTCGACGGCCGCTCCGCCGTCAGCATCTACCCCTCGTTCCGCATCGGCACCGCGACGACGGCCAACTTCCTGCGGCCCATCAACGGCGCGCTGACGTTCACGACGTCCTCGCCCACCGCCAGTGTGGCGGCGCGCGCGGCCAGCCCGGAGTTCTTCACCAACACCAACGACTACCAGAACACCGGCCACAACAAGACCGACCGCCACAACTGGTTCGGCGGCTTCGAGTACGATCTGGGCGACCGGGTCACGGCCTTCGCCGACTTCTCCCTGTACCATTCCAGCGCTTTCCTGCTGCGCCAGCCGGTGCAGCTCAACGCTCCGGGCTCCGACCAGTTCGCGCCGATGAACGTGAACAATCCGTTCAACCCCTACGGCTCCCGCTTCTACAGCCCGACGGGTGCGCCCAACACCGACGGCACGCCGCGCCTCACCGGCACGCCGCAGGCGATCACGATGGTTTCGGTACTGCTGCGCGACGTCGGCCCCGAGAACATCAATGTGCGTTCCGGCGTCTACCGCGGCGTCGCGGGACTGCGCGGCAAGCTGCCCGGCGGTTGGACGTGGGAGAGCGCTGCGCTCTACACGCGCGCCTACACGTCCGACGTTTCCAACAACGGCGCGCGCGAGTCTCTCTTCCAACAGGCGCTGCAGCGTACCGATTCGACCGCGTTCAACCCGTTCGGCGTGACCTTCAAGGTCTCCGGTAATGCGGTGTTGCCCGACCAGCCGTACACCAACCCGAAGTCGGTCCTCGATACCTTCGTCCAGACCTGGCGCCACGACGGCTTCAGCGCCATCGCCAGCCTCGACGCGCGCGCCAGCGGCCCGGTCCTGCGCTACTGGGGCAACACCGCCTCGGCCGCCGTCGGCCTAGAGTACCGCCGCGAGCAATTCCTCGACACCCGTCCGGCTTATGTCGGCAGCAATCCGCCGGGCGTCGGTCTGAACGTCGACGACAACGATTACCTCGTGGCGTCCTACGCCCCGGACTCCACCGGCAACCGCAAGGTCTCCAGCGGCTACGCCGAGGTCGTCATCCCGCTGGCGTCGCCGTCCCACCGCCTGCCGCTGATTCACTCCTTGGAACTCACGGGCTCCGCGCGCCACGAGCGCTACAGCGACTTCGGCAACACCACGCGCCCGAAGGCCGGCCTCAATTGGAAGCCGTACCGCGGCCTGATGGTGCGCGCTTCCTACAATCAGGGATTCGCCGCGCCCAACCTGCCGACGCTCTACGCCCCGACCCGTTTCACCGTCGACAGTGCGCCGGGGCAGACCGACGTCTATCGCAACCAAACCGTGGGCAACGCGACCTACGTCATGAAGCGTTACTCCACGGGCAACCTCGCGCTGCAGCCCGTGACTTCCGTCGGCAAGAGCGCGGGTGTCGTGCTCGAGGTTCCCGGCGTGAAAGGCCTCACCGTCACGGCCGACTACTGGCAGATCGACCAGTCCAACGTGATTGGCAGCTATTCCGACACCCAGCTGTTCAACAGCGACACGGCGAAGCTCAACGCCTACATCCAATCCCAGTTGGCCGCCGGCCGCACGATCACGCAGATCGACGTCGGTTCGGGCACGCCGAACTACAAGGGCGATCCCGCGATCGTCCGCACCGCCCCCACCGCCGCCGACGTCGCCGCCTTCGCGGCGTACAATGCGAACAAGCCGGCGTCGCAGCAGGCCGCCGTGGTCGGCAACATCCTGTCGCGCAGCATCCAGTTCCAGAACCTCGCCAAGGGTTACGCCAGCGGCGTCGACCTGAGCCTGAGTTACCAGGTGCCGGCCGAGCGCTTCGGCAAGTTCTCCTTCAACGCCGACTGGTCCTATCTCGTCCGGAACTACCAGCTGCGTGATGTTCCCGGCTCCGCCCCCGACTTCATCGAGCGCCTCAACGTCGAGGGTGCCACGCGCTGGCGCGGCACGACCGGTGTCAATTGGCGCAAGGGTGCGTGGAACGCCGGTCTCAGCGGCTATTACATCGGGCGCTTCGCCGACTCGGCCTCGGTTACCGCGGCCGTCTACGATTCGCTCGGCGCGCCGAAGTATGTGTCGAAGCAGTTCGATAGCGGGCGTTTTCTCTACCGCTACGTCATCGGGGAGGTTCTTACCTACAATGCGTTCATCGGCCATCGCTTCGGCGCGCAGGCGCCCGGCTGGCTGCGCCAGACCGGGGTTCGCTTTGGCGTGACCAACCTCGCCGACCGCGTGCCGCCGCTCACCTCCGGCGCCGTCGGTTATTCCGCGTCCGTCCACGGTTCCCTCTTCCCGGGCCGCATCTGGACCCTCGAGATCACGCGCCGCTTCTGATTCCGGCCTTGGCGCGACCGGCGGGCAAATTCCCCGCCGGTCGCTTTTTTATACCCGGATGGTGCGGGTTGAGTTTCGCCAGTCACGGCAGCGTTGTGTTTGCCACGCGGGACGGGTTCCGGTGAATCGGGAATGCCCCGTTCCTGTCGCGCCGCATTGAGGTGGTCCGCGTGGATCGCGCTCGAATTCAACCCCATGCAATTCCGTCCCCCCGTGTTCGTCCGGAGAATTCTTTCGGCGTGCTGCTCCTTGGTTTTGGCCGCCGCCGTCCTGCAGGGAGCCGTTGCCACCGGCTTCATCGAGGGGCGGGTGTTCAGCCCCGCGAGCGGTGAGTATCTGGCGCAGGCCCGCGTGACGGTGGACGGCACGGGTCTCGAGACGTTCACCGACGCCGACGGTCGCTTCCGGCTCGGTGGCGTGCCCGCGGGCCCGGCGCGCCTGCGCGTGGCGTACTCGGGTTTCGTCACGGCGACCGAGGTGGTCTCGGTGACGGCGGGTGAGGTGGCACGGCGGGACATGTCGCTGGCGCTCGCGGCGAAGATCGACCGCGGGGTGGTGAAGCTCGACGAGTTCGTGATCTCGACGTCGCGCGAGATGAGCGGGGCGGCGCTCGCGATCAACGAGCAGCGTCACGCGCCGAACCTCCGTTCGGTGGTGGCGACGGACGAGCTCGGCTTCGTGCCGGAGGGAAACGTCGGCGAATTCATCAAGTTCCTGCCCGGCGTCTCGATGGACAATATCGGGGGCTTCGCCCGCAACGTCTCCATCAACGGGGTGCCGCCGGACTATGTTCCCGTGACGATCGACGGCTTTAGCGTCGCCTCGGCCAACCCTGGCGGCGGCACGGCGCGCTCCGTCTCCCTCGACATGCTCTCGATCAATAACCTCGCGCGCGTCGAGGTGGTTTTCTCACCGACGCCGGACAATCCCGGTTCCGCGCTGGCGGGGGCGGTGAACATGATCCCTCGCGGCGCGTTCGAGCGCGCGCGGCCGGTGTTGAACTGGAATGCGTACCTGCTGATGCGCGACAACGCCCGCGATTTCCGCAAGACCCCCGGGCCGCAGCGGGCCGACACCCGCAAGGTGCATCCCGGATTTGATTTCACCTACATCCGGCCGGTGAACACCCGGTTCGGTTTCACGCTCTCGGCCGGCACGTCGACGAATTACCTGAACCAGGACTTCATGCAGAACACGTGGCGTGGCGCGGGTGCGGTCACCAACGGCACCACTTTCCCGCACACGACGCCCGACCGCCCGTACCTCTCGAGTTACCTATTCCGCGACAATACCAAGCAGAGCACGCGGAACTCGTTCAGCGCCACGCTCGACTTCCGGCCCACGCCGGCGGACCGCGTGACGTTCGGCCTCCAGTTCAGCTCGACGGCTTTCATGAACATGAGCCGCAACCTCACGTTCAATGTGAACGCCACCGACCCCGGGGCGTTCACGCCGTTCTCCACCCGCGGCCGCGCCGGCGCGGGATCGCTCACGCTCGCGAACACCGGACAGACGCGCGACAACCGCACGCTGATGCCGACCGCGGTCTGGCGTCACCACGGTGTGGTCTGGCTGGCCGAGGCCGGCTTCGGGCACTCCAAGGCGCGCCACACGCTGCGCAACATGGACCGCGGGTTGTTCAACACCACCAACGCGCAGCGGACGGGACTGACGGTATCGTTCGACGACATCTTCTATCTGCGGCCGCGGGTGATCACCGTGACGGATGGCACGACCGGCGCCCCGGTCGACCCCTACCGGCTGGAGAATTACGCGCTCACCGCGACCAGCGGCAGCGAGCAGCATAACGCCGACACGCAGCGCACCGCGTACGCGAACCTCCGGCGCGACTTCACGTGGGCGGTTCCGTTCTCGCTGAAGGCGGGCCTCGACCATCGTCACGCGACACGCGACCTCCGCGGCACGAGCGCGAGCTACACCTTTGTGGGTCGCGACGGCCGCGCGAGCACCACGGCCGGCGCCAACGACGACAACGCGGCGCCCTTTATTGACGGACGTGCGTCGCTGCGCGTGGCGCCGTTCGGTTTCCCCCGCGTCCAGTGGATGAGCAACGAGGCCGTGCTCGACGCCTACCGCGCGAATCCCACTTGGTTCACGGGTAATACCAACTCCGAGTACCGCTCTCAGGTCGGCGCCTCCAAGATCGCCCACGAGGCGGTCTCGTCCGGGTACCTGCGGGCCGACGTCGCCCTGCTGGAGCGGCGGTTGCGACTGATCGGCGGCCTGCGCGCCGAGCAGACCAAGGTCGACGCCTCCGGGCCGCTGACCGACCCGACGCGCAATTACCTGCGTGACGCGCGGGGAAATGTCGTGCTCGGCTCCAACGGCCGCCCCGTCGCTATCGCCAGCGACGCCCTCGCGGTCTCGCAACTCACGTACCTCGACCGCGGATCCCGCTCGGATAAGGAGTACCTGCGGCTTTTCCCCAGCCTCAACGCGAGCTACACCGTCCGGGAAAACCTGATCGCCCGCGCCGCCGCCTATCAGTCGATCGGGCGTCCCAACCTCAACCAGTACGCCGGCGGCATCACTTTGCCCGATACCGAGAGCGCGCCCGGACCTTCCAATCGCATCTCGGTCAACAACGCCGGGCTCAAGGCTTGGACGGCGCGGACCGTGAACGCGCGGCTCGAGTATTATTTCGACGGCGTCGGTCAGGTATCGGCCGGGGTTTTCCGGCGTGATTACGAGAATTTCGCCTCGTCCGCCGGCATCCGGCCGCCGGCCGATTTCTTCGAGCTCTATGGCATCGATCCCGGGACCTACGGAATCTACGAGGTGTCGACCCAGCAGAACATCGCCGGCATCGTGCGCACCACCGGCT
>JAURJO010000094.1 GCA_030832235.1 Verrucomicrobiota bacterium | reverse complement strand
TTCGCCTGGCCTTCGGAGGACAAGACGGAGGACAAAACGGCGGTCACGGTTTCAGTATGGTCCGCGGCGAGCGGCCGCGACTACTCCAGGCTCTTCGACCGGATAGACGATCACGTCCTTCGTGTAGCCTGGCGTCTGGTGTAGCCGAGGGCGGCGACCCGCCTCCGGCGGGTCCCCTCGGATCGCCGGGCGCTCCTTCCGCCATCTCCGCCTCACTTCTTCTCGGCGCTTCACTTCCTCTCGCTTTCCGTCCCTCCGGTTCCGGCGGCACTCCGCGCTCGCCTCGCGGAAACACGTTTTCCAGCTTCCGGACATGAGACCCCTCGCGCGCCGCGCCGCGGCCGTCGTCCTGATCACATTCACCGTCGTCGCCGCCGGCCTGCGCGCGGCCGCCGAAGCCGCGGATCGCCCGAACATCGTGCTGATCTTCGCGGACGACCTCGGGTACGCCGACCTCGGTTGCTACGGCGCGAAGGACATCGCGACGCCGCACCTGGACCGTCTCGCGGCGGAGGGCACGCGTTTCACGAGTTTTTACGTGGCCCAGGCGGTATGCACGGCGTCACGCGCGGCGCTGATGACCGGTTTCTACCCGAACCGCGTGGGCATGAGCGGCGCGCTCAACCACACCAGCACGACCGGCCTCTCGCCCAAGGAGCGGACCCTCGCCGAGCGCCTCAAGGAGAACGGCTACGCCACCGCGGTGTTCGGCAAATGGCACCTTGGTCACCAACCGCCGTTCCTGCCGACTAGGCGCGGTTTCGACGAGTGGCTCGGCATTCCGTACTCGAACGACAACGGGCCGCTCCACCCGGTCACCAAGGGAATCCCCTCGCTGCCGCTCTACGACGGCGAGGAGGTCATCGAGGCCGATCCCGACCAGTCGCGCTTCACCGAGCGCTTCACCCGACGCGCGGTGGAGTTCATCGAGCGCAACCGGGAGCGGCCGTTCTTCCTCTACCTGCCGCACGTGATGCCGCACGTGCCGATCTTCGCCTCGGAAAAATTCCGCGGCACCAGCCAGCGCGGTCTCTACGGCGACGTGGTCCAGGAACTCGACGCCGGAGTCGGCGAAGTCCTTTCGACCCTGCGCCGCCTTGGCCTCGAGGAGAAGACGCTCGTTATCTTCACGTCCGACAACGGGCCGTTCCTCTCCTACGGGGAGCACGCGGGCCTCGCGACCCCGCTGCGCGAGGGCAAGCTCACCACTTACGAGGGCGGCATGCGCACCCCGTTTCTCGCGCGTTGGCCGGGACGCGTGCCCGCCGGCCGCGTGAGCGAAGAGCCTCTCAGCACTCTCGACCTCAACGTCACGCTCGGGAATCTGGCCGGCGCGCGCCCCGCGGCCGGAAAGTCCGACGGCGCCGACGTTTCCGCGCTGCTGCTCGGCCGGCCCGGCGCACGCGGCCGGGAGGAATTTTGGTTCTACTCCGGCGACGAGCTGCACGCCGTGCGCCTCGGCGACTGGAAGCTGCACGTGCCACACGACTACCTGAGGGTCGCCGCCGAGCCCGGCCGCGGCGGTAAGCCGTCCAACTGGGCGAACATGAAGCCCGACTCGATCGAGAACTCGGGCATCCGCGGCATCGCGAGCCGCCACGGCTACCGCGTCGAGCGCACGGAACTCGCGCTCTACAATGTCCGCCAAGACCCGGGCGAGACGCGCGACGTGGCGGCGGCGCATCCGGAGATCGTCGCCCGCCTGCAGGAACGGATCGCCGCAGCGCGCGCCGATCTCGGTGACAGCCTTACGGGAACAAAAGGCGCGAACGTCCGCCCCGCGGGCGAATTCCGCCAGCCGTTGCCGGCCGGCGTGCGGCGCGTCGCCAACCAGACCTACCACACACCCGCCACCGGCAACGTCCTGCTCGATCTTTACCTGCCGGAAAAGGCGCCCGCCGCCCCATTGCCCGTCGTGGTGTGGGTGCACGGCGGCGGTTGGACCAAAGGCAGCAAGGAGAACCCTCCGCTGGCTTGGCTAGCGGCCGAAGGCTACGCGGTCGCCAGTATCAACTACCGCCTGAGCTGGATGGCCCGCTGGCCGGCGCAGATCGACGACGTGCGCGCGGCGCTACGCTGGCTGCGCGCCAATGCGGCGAAACACGGGCTTGATCCGCATCGCATCGCCGTCGCCGGCGGCTCCGCGGGCGGGCACCTCGCCGCCGTCGCCGGCACGCAACCGCCGCCCACCGGCGAAGTGGTTTCCAGCCGCGTCCGCGCCGTGATCGACCTATACGGCCCCTCCGACTTGCCCTCGATGCCCGCCAACCGGCCGGACCGGCCCGGAGAGGACGCGGCGCGCTCCAACGGCGCCCGCCTGCTGGGCGGCCCCGTGCGCGACCGGCTGGAACTCGCCCACCAAGCCAGCGCCCTCCACCACGTCTCGGCGGACGACCCTCCGTTTCTGATCCTGCACGGCGACCGCGATCCACAGGTGCCGCTGGAACAAAGTCAGCGCCTTCATGCGGCCCTGCGCGCCGCGGGGGTAAGTTCTGAATTGGTGGTGCTCCCGGGCGCCGGCCATGGCGGCAAGGAGTTCTCCACGCCGGAAATCCGCGCGAAGATCCGCGCGTTCCTCGCCGCCGCGCTCCGCTGAGCCGGCCGCAGTAGGCTACGGCACCGGCTCGGGTTTCGCCGTCGCGCCCGTCATCATGGTCGGAAGGCGGAACACGCGACCCTCCTTCGTCGAGAAATAGAGCGACGAGGGCGTCGGCTCGAGCGGCGAACCGTCGGCCCACAGCGCGTAAAAATCAGGATGCGCGCCGACGGGTTTGCGCGCGTAGGTGTGGTTGTAACGCGACCCCTGGGTCAGCTGCCGCGCGCGCTCCCACGTCAGGCCCGCATCGCGGCTGGTCCACATTACCATTTCGCCGCCGGTGCCCCACGGTTGCGGACCGGCGTCCGTGGGCGCGATGATGCGCCATGTGCCGTCGGCCTCGATGTAGAGGGAGCCGTGGTCATAGTTGTGGTCGGACGTCACGCTGGCGCGAAACACCCACGCACGGCCGTCCCACCGCGCCGTGTGCCATTGGAACGGACCGGAGGCGGCGCCCGGATTGAAGCCCTTGGACGTAAGGTAGAGGACTACGGGTTCACCCGCGGCGGTGAACGCGATGTCCTTCAGGTAGACGCTGAGGTCCTCGCGGCGGTAGTCGCGGACGAGCGCGGGATTGGCCGCTGCACGTAACGGAAGTTCCAGCTTTTCGCCGGCGGCGTTGGTCCAGGTGGCGCCGGCGTCGCGCGTTTCGGCGAAATAAAGGTTGGTGCGGTAATTCAGCCCCTTGCCGGCGCGGCCCTCGGCGGGGTGAAGATCGAAGGCGGTGGCGACCCGGTCGGAGTTCCCATCGCGGAACGAAACCTGGTAATCGCCCTGCTCCAGGTGGGCAAGGAGCCGCGGGGTGCTCCAAACGCGGCCGTCGGCGGAAGTCTTCCAGTTGAGCGTGCGCTCGCCCTTCACATAGATCGTGTGCAGAAAAAGAAAGCGCTTCGATTGCGGCAGATACCAAGGCTGCGGGTAAGAGAAGTTGGTTTTCTCGAGCAGCTCCCACTCCGTGATGTCGTGCGGCCGCTTGGAGCGGTGGACGTAGGACGGCCGCGACGTGCCGTGGGCCGAGGAGAAGACGACCAGGTGGCCCGCGGCATCGATCGAGAGCACCGGGTTGTCGTGCGCGTCCTCGGTGCGTTTCCGCAGGATCCGCACGGGCCGCGGCACCGTGCCGGTGGCGTGGTCGTAGTAGGAGACGAGATGCTCCAACTCGTCACCGCGCTCCGACACGTTGCCCGCCGAGCCGCCGAACACGAAGTAGGTGCGCCCCCGCTCCGGCGAGTGGATCGCGATCGGCACATGCTGCTGCGGGTAGGTCGCAAACCCGCCGCTGTACTTGTAGCGATGCTCGTCCTTGAGCGGCTGGTTCATGTACCAGATCCCCCGGTAGCCATCACCCTCGCGTGTCGTGAGGTCATCCGGCGGCCGCGGGGTGGCGGCGACGGCCGCTCCGCCGGAAAAACCGGCGAGCAGGAGACCGAGGAGGAGCCGAGAGCGACACGGGGGTATCATGACGAGAGCCTGTGATGGGCCTCACGCCGGCCGCAACGCGGGGTTTGCGCGTGGATTTTGACGTCGGGGAAAGCCGGTGGACGCGCCGCGGGAAATTTGGGTTTGCCAGCGTCGCGCGCGGGGGGCTTTCCTCCTCGTTCACGTTCGCAACAACCCTTTATCACACACACTCATGGCTGAACTCGTAGGAAACGTCTTGGTTGGCCAGTCCGGCGGCCCGACCTCCGTCATCAACGCCAGCGTCGCGGGCATCATCAACGAGGCCCTTAACCACGAGTGCATCGAGGAGATCTACGGCTCGCTGAACGGGGTGCTCGGCATCCTCCAGGAGGACCTGATCGACCTCGCGTCCGAGTCCCAGCAGCAGATCCGCGCGCTCAAGCACACCCCGGGCGCCGCCCTCGGCACCTGCCGCTACAAGCTCAAGAAGCAGCAGGACTTCGAGCGCGTGCTGGAGGTCTTCAAGGCCCACAACATCCGCTATTTCTTCTACATCGGGGGCAACGATTCCCAGGACACCGCCGACAAGATCTCCAAGCTCGCGCAGGCCCAGGGCTACGAGCTGCGCGTGATCGGCGTGCCGAAGACGATCGACAACGATCTGCCCATCACGGACCACACCCCGGGCTACGCGAGCACCGTCAAGTACATCGCCACCACGGTGCGCGAGCTCGCCTGCGACAACGAGGCCATGGGCCAGGGTGACCTCGTCTCCATCATCGAGGTCATGGGCCGCAGCGCCGGCTGGATCGCCGCGGGTGCCGCCCTCGCGAAACGCCGCGACCAGCCGCACGATCCGCCCCACCTCATTCTTCTGCCCGAGGTCGCCTTCAACCAGGAGAAGGTTCTCGAGGAAGTGCGCCGCGTGCTGAAGCGCGAGAAGTACTGCCTGATCGTCGTCGCCGAAGGGCTCGTCGACACGGACGGCAACTATCTTGCCGCCAACGCGCAGACCGACGCCTTCGGCCACGCCCAGTTGGGTGGCGCCGGTGACGCCCTCGCCGAGATCCTTGGCACCAACCTCCCCGGAGTGAAGGTGCGCGTCGCCAAGCCCGGCATCATGCAGCGCTGCGCGTCCCACGCCGGTTCGAAGACCGATGTCGACGAGGCTTTCCGTGCCGGCCAGGCCGCCGTGGAGGCCGCCATCAACGGCGAGACCGACAAGATGGTCACGCTGCTGCGCGGCGACGGCGAGCAGTACACGACTGAGACCGGTCTCGCCCCCTTGGCCGACGTCGCGAACTCGGTGAAGAAGCTGCCCCGCGAGTGGATCAACGAGGACGGAGTGAGCATGAACTTCCAGTTCCTGCGCTACGCCCAGCCGCTCATCCAAGGCGAAGTCGCGGTGCCGCACGACGCCGGGGTGCCGGTGTTCGCCCGCCTCGAGAAGGTGCGGGTCGACAAGTCGCTCCCCGCTTACGAGGTCTGAGCCGGAATCCGGCTCGCGTTTTCCCAAGGGCGCCCGCGAGGCGCCCTTTTTGTTTTCCGAGTCCGGAAACGCGCACAGGGCAAGGCGCGGGCTTGCCTTAACTTTCCGCGCGGGTGTTGCGTCTTTTCGCCCCGATGAGCCGCCCATCCCGCTTCACCCCGCGGCCACCCGACCCGCGCTGGCCGTTCCACGCCGCCGTCGCGCTCGCCTTCGCCCACCTGCTTTGGCTCGGCTGGCACCACGCGCCCGCGATCATGAGCCCCGACGCCAACGGCTACGTGGTGCAGGCGCGGCTCATCGCGGAGGAAGGCCGCACGGGGTTCGCCGCCGCATCCCCGGCCCACTACCTCGGCATGCATTGGCTGCGGACGGAGTCCGGCGTCTACCACAGCCGCTACCCGGCCGGCCTCCCGCTACTTTTCGCGGCAGCGTGGAAGGCCGGCGGCCTTTCCGCCGCACTCTGGATCAATCCACTCCTCGCGAGCGCGACCGTGCTGCTGACCTTTTTCCTCGCCCGTCGGCTCACCACGGCCGGCCATGCGCTGCTCGCCGCCGCGATCGTGGCGCTCGTCCCCGTCGCCAACCAGCACGCGCTCGACGCCGACGCGCATGTCGCGGCGGCGTTCTTCCTCACGGCGGGAATTCTCCTGCTGCTTCGTTTCAACGAAACCCGGCGCACCGGCACCGGCATCGCCGCCGGCCTGCTCCTCGGGATCGTGCCGACGATTCGCTACCCCGAGGCGCTGGCGGGGGTCGCGACCGCGGGCTGGCTGGTGTGGCGGTTCCGCCCGTGGTGGCGCGCTTGGCCGGCCGCCGCCGGCGCGCTGGTGCCGATCTTGGCGCTGTGCGTCCACAACGCCTCCGCCTACGGCGCGTTCTGGAAGACCGGATACGCGCTCACCGGCGAGCAGACCGGATTCGGGTGGCGCTACTTCCTCGGCCACGCGGTGCCCTACCTGCAGGTGCTCGGCGGCCAGGGCCTGGGGCTCGCGTTCGCGTTCGGCGCCGCCGGTCTCGCCGCACTGTGTGTCGACGACCGCCGTCGCGTCACCGGCGTGCTACTCGCCGGCATCACTGCGCCGCTCGTGCTGCTCTACATGGCGTACTACTTCGGCGGAGGCGGGCCGGGCGGGGCGGCCGGCAATCTGCGTTTCCTCATCCCGGTGTTTCCGCCGCTCGCGGTCGCCGCCGCCTGGTTCCTCGGTCGCATCGCCCACCACCAGCGCGCCGCCGGGGTCGCGGCCGTGATCGCGTTCGCCGTGATCCAGATCGCGACCGCTCTCGTCGGATCGGCGGTGGTCCTCTCCGCGAGCAAAACCACACTCTCCGCCGCGGCGCGCGTGCGCGAGGTCGCGGAAAAACACACGCCCGCCGGCAGCGTGCTCGTGGTCGAGCGCCAACTCGCCGAGAGCCTCGACGCGACCGGTCGCTGGAAGCTGGCCGAGGAGAGCCTCGTCGGCGGCTTCGGTCCGGCCGCGGGCGGACCCGGCGGAGGGATTGCGCCGGCCGCCCGCGGTCAGCCGGCGGGACGCGCGGCGAACCGTCCGGGCGCCGGAAACCTTCCCGGGCCACGCGGTCCCGGAGGACCCGACGGCCCGTTCGCGGAGGGCGGCCCGAATCCGATGCAACGCGACAAGAATCCCGCGCAACGCGATCGCTACGCCGGGCTCGACCCCGCGGCGCGCCGCTCCCGGGCGTGGACCGACCTGCGCGCGTGGGCGGGGGACCAACCGGTTTTCTGGCTCGTGCGCTCGCTTGAGGTCGCCGACGAGATGCTGCCGCCCGGCTTCGACTACCGGATCATCGCCGAAGTGGATAGCCCAGGCTTGATGGGGCCCGGCGGCGGGGGCGGCGGCCCGATGGGGCCGAGAGGCGGTCCGATGATGGCACCGGGCGGAGGCCCCGCCGGTCCCGGCGCGCCCGGCCTTCGGCGCGGAGGCCCGGGAACGATGGCGGACGGCGGCAAGTTGCAACTGATCCGGATCTCCTGGCCCAGGTAGGCGGACGCTCGCGTAAGCACTCTGGGGATTCACCTTCGCGCAGCGAAATTCAGGAACTCGGCCTCGGGATCACGTTATATCCGCGGCGGGCGGCCGCGGCTACACCCGGGCGAGATCTTTCGTGTCGATTCGTGTCCCTTCGTGGTTCCCGCCCACGACTTCATTCCCACCCGTAATCCGTGGTTGGCCCGCGCAAGGCAAAGGGATCCTCGGTTCTGCATTCGTCCCCACGCGGTGCCGAGAGGAGGACGCAGCCGGCGCGGTATCACAATTGCCTCGCATCCCAGCGCCGCGTCTCGGCAGGTTTTCGGCCTCCCTCCTTCGTATCCCCCGCAATCCTCCCCCATGATGATCACGCTCACCACCCGCAGCCTTGGCCGCCGTCTCGCGCTTTCGTTCGCCGCGCTCGCCCTCGTCGCAGCCGCCCGCGTCGCGGCAGCACCTGGTTTCACCGCCGAGAAGTCGGCCGCCGGGGTGAAGATCTCCCACGACGGCAAGCCGTTCGCCGAATACGTGATCGGGGAGGCCAACAAGGCCTATCTTTTCCCCGTTTTCGGACCCACGGGCAAGGCGATGACCCGCGCCTATCCCATGAAGAAGGTCGAGGGTGAGCAGTTCGATCACTACCATCACCGCGGTATCTGGTTCGGCCACGAGAACATCAATGGCGTCAACTCGTGGACCGAGCGTGGCACCTCCACCAACGGGCTCCCGGACGACCAACTCAGCGCGAAACAGAAGACCGCCCTCGCCAAGGCCCTGCCCCACCTTGGCTCCGTCCGTCACCGTGCGTTCCGCGAGGTCACGTCCGGACCGGATCGCGCCGTGATCGTTTCGGAAAACGACTACCTCGACGCGCAGGGGAAAAAGTACCTCACGGAAATCCGCCGTCTCACGTTCCGCGCCGAGGCCGGCGCGCGCCTGATCGACTGGGACCAGGAGTTCATCGCTTCCGAGGGCGACGCGGTTTTCGGCGACGCGAAGGACGCCGGCGTGAACATCCGCGTGCCCACGTCCATGGCGGTCGACACGAAGCAGGGCGGCCGGCTCGTGATCAGCAACGGCAAGGAAGGCGCGGCGGCGTGGGGCACGCGCGGCACCTGGGCGGATTACTCCGGCAAGGTTGACGGCGAACTCGTCGGCGTCGCCCTGTTCAATCACCCCTCGAGCTTCCGCCATCCCACGAGCTGGCACGCGCGCACCTACGGGCTCCTCACGGCCAATTGCTTCGGCACGCTCGACAAGGCCGACCCCAACGGGCCGCACACCTTGAAGAAGGGCGAAAAGCTCGTCCTGCGCCACCGCTTCTACCTCCACGCCGGCGACGAGAAGTCCGGCGGCGTCGCGGCCGCCTACGAGCGGTACGCGAAGGAAAAGAAGTGACCCGGCGGTCCTCCGCCTTCGTCATCCACCGCGTTTGCGTTGAAACCGGGCGAGGCCGCGCCTGAGTTTCCTCTCACCCCGCGCACCGCCATGATTCCCTCCGCCCCGCTCGGCGACCGTCTCCACCACTTGACGCGCCGCACATTTCTCGGCGGTTCGGCGCGGGGCGTAGGGGGCATCGCGCTCGGCACGCTGCTCACCTCCACGCTCGCGCGCGCCGCGCGGGTGGCCGGCGGCGCGAAAGGCCGCCCCGGGCTCCCCCACTTCAAGCCGAGCGCGAAACGCGTGCTCTGCCTCTTCCAGAGCGGCGGGCTGTCGCACGTGGATCTGTTCGACGACAAGCCGATGCTCCACCGTCACGCCGGCCGGGAGATACCGGCCTCGGTCAAGGGCGACCAGCGGCTCACCGGAATGACGAGCAACCAGAGCGCCTATCCGGTCGTGCCGCCGCTTTCCCCCGGCAAGCGCTGCGGCCCGCAAGGCACGTGGATCAGCGACCTGCTCCCCAATCTCCAGACCGTCGCCGGCGATCTCTGCATCATCCGCAGCCTGCACACCGAGGCCATCAACCACGACCCGGCCATCACCTACATGAACACGGGCAACCAGCAGCCCGGCTACGCGAGCATGGGCGCGTGGGCGAGCTACGGCCTCGGTTCGGAAAACGAGAACCTGCCCGCGTTCGTCGTGATGGTCTCCCAGGGCACCGGGAAAAATCCCGGCCAGCCGATCTTCTCCCGCCTCTGGGGCAGCGGCTTCCTGCCCGCCTCCCACCAGGGAGTGGGCCTGCGCGCCGGCGCCAACCCCGTCCTCTATCTCAACAACCCGCCGGGCGTCGACCGCGCCCAGCGCCGCGCGCTGCTCGATGACCTCGCCGAGCTGAATCACCGGCGCGCCGCCGAGCTCGGCGACGCGGAAACCCTCGCGCGCATCGACGCCTACGAGATGGCGTTCCGCATGCAGGCCTCCGTGCCGGAGCTCACCGACATCAGCCGCGAGCCGGCCTCCACTCTCGAGGCTTACGGTCCCGAGGTGCGCAAACCCGGCACCTACGCCGCGAACTGCCTCCTCGCCCGCCGGCTCCTCGAGCGCGACGTCCGCTTCGTGCAGTTGTTCCACCGCGGCTGGGACCAGCACATCGCCATCACGCGCCAGCTTCCCAACCAGTGCCGTGACGTCGACCAGCCGACCACTGCGCTACTCAGGGACCTGAAGCAGCGTGGGCTGCTCGAAGACACGCTTGTCGTGTTCGCCACCGAGTTCGGCCGCACCGTCTTCAGTCAGGGTAAGCTCGGGGACCCCGGCATGGGCCGCGACCACCACGGCCGCGCGTTCACCGTCTGGCTCGCGGGCGGCGGCGTGCGCGGCGGCGTCGACCACGGCGCCACCGACGATTTCTGTTACAACATCACCGAGAAGCCGGTGCACCTGCGCGACCTGCACGCGACCATCCTGCACTGCCTCGGGATCGACCACGCGCGCTTCACCACGAAGTTCCGGGGCCTCAACGTCCGCCTCACCGGCGTCGAGGAGGCAAAGGTCGTCCGCGAGATCCTCGCCTGAAGTTTGACCGCGCGGCGGCTTCACCCGCCCTGACGCGCATTCGAGGGCCGCGACCCCACCGGTTCACGGCGTGAAACCGACCCCAAGGGTCCGGTGGATCACCCAACTGGAGGGAGGTCGGCCAGAGAACGCCGCCTTCGTGCGATGAAGCCGAAGAGGATACATCCGGCGATGCCGCCCGCAATATGGGCAGTCGGAACCGGCCGGAATCCCTCGGTTAGGACCGCGGATCCACTCATGGTTTCGTAGAGAATCTTGACCGCCACCAAGCCCAGCACGGCCGCCCATAGCGGCCGCGACTCCTCCCTCCGCGTTAGCTGGGTCAGCGCCAGGGCAACCACCAGACCCGCCGCGATCCCCGAGAGTCCGGCGTACCGGCCGATCTCCTGATCCACGGCAAAAATCGCCGCGCCGATAACCGGCGGCGCCCAAAGCAGGTACAGCCGCACGGCGCGGGGCGCCAGCATCTCAAGCCAGCCGCCGGCGGCCCCGAAAACGGCGATGTTCCACCCCAGGTGGCCGGAGGATACATGCACCAGATGACCGGTCCAAAACCGCCACGCCTGCGCCGACGCGACCGCCCGCTCGAGTACGAGCCCATCCTCCCAACCGGGACCCGCACGTGAGAGCACAGCCGCCAGCGCCACTAACAAGGTGGCCCAAGGCACCGGGGAGATCTTCAAGCCGCCCGACGCCGCCAGAACAATGCGAGGCCCAGGAGCGCCAGAACTCCTCCCGCGAACCAGGAGCCGGCCGCGCCTCCACCGGAATATCCCGGGCGCCGCTCGATCCGGGCCACCGGCGAATCCGCCGCCGCATTCTTCACCTTTTCCTGGAAGGCCGTCAGCTCGGAGGTGAGATTCCGGATCAGGTCGTCGGTCGCGAGTCCGAACCCGGAGAGGCTCGCGGCGCGCAGCCGCTCTCGAACCTCGACCATCGTCGAGGTGTCCCGCACCTCGCTGACCCCCGGCGCGCGGAAGAGGAGCCGGCGGCTGGGGATGTCGTACACGACGGCCTCGAGTAGCGTGTGAGTGTCGTTACGGTTGCCCTTGAAAAGGTAGGCGCCGACGACGGTCCAGTAGGCGAGGGACAGCTTGTTCTCCTGCGTGAATTGCACCTGATCGAAGGAGACCAGCACCACAATATCCACGGACAGAAGACCGCGGAGTTGGTCCAAATTGCCGAAGCCCCCGCCCGGCCGCAGATAGGTCGACGGGATGACCTCGATCGATTGGATGAACTGCCGACCCTTGAACTCGTTGGCGACGCGTCCCAGCAACAGGGATTTCTGCTGCTCGGAGATGCCGCCGGAGGGAAGAACACCCCGGGACGCGGCCGCGGGGACAAACGCGACACCAACACGCAACGGCAAGCGCAGCACCGGCACACCCGGGGTCACGACCGGCTCGGTCTGCCCCGGATAAAGGAAATCGACGACGCTGCTCGATCGCTCGGAGCGGCGGGGGGAATCGCGCAGCATGGCGGCGCAACCGACAAGAAGGGGGACGGAGACAACGGCGAGGACAGCCGCGCGGAGTGACGGGCAAATCCAGGAACTCATGCCATCGCAGACTGCCGAGCCGCGTCCTGAAGGCAACGTCCGACTCCCGGCGCCTTGCCTCGATCCCGCGCAGCCCTACGCTCCGCGCCTTTCCCCATGCCCGCCACCCGCCTCCTCCGCGCCGCGTTGTTCGCGGCCCTTCTTCCTGCCGCCGTTCTCCGCGCCGCCGATGCCGACGACGAGGACCGCTCTCCGAACCGAGGCCGTATCCGCGACGCCGGCACCCGCCAGGCGACGCCCGACATCGCTCCGGCCTCCGACGAAGGCGAGCAGGCCCTGAAGCGCATGCGACTGCCCGCCGGCCTTGAGGCGCGCCTCTGGGCCGCCGAGCCGATGCTCGCCAACCCGGTCGCGTTCACGTTCGACGAAAAGGGCCGCGTCTTCGTCGCCGAGACCTACCGCTACCGCAGCAGCGTCCTCGATATCCGCGACTACATGTGGATGCTCGAGGACGAACTCGCGTGCCGTACCGTCGAGGACCGCGCCGCGCTGATCCGCCGCGCCTTCGGCCCCGCCGGCGAGAAGGAGCTTTCCATCGAGGGTGAGATCGTGCGGCTCGTGGAGGACACCGACGGTGACGGCCGCGCCGACCGCAGCGTGATCTACGCCGACGGCTTCAACTCGCCCCTCGACGGCATCGGCTCGGGCATCCTCGCCCGGCGCGGCGAGGTGTGGTTCACCAACATCCCGAGCGTCTGGCGGTTCAAGGGCGCGAACCGCGCCGAGAGCCGCACCGAGATCAGCCGCGGCTACGGCGTGCGCTTCAACTTCACCGGCCACGATCTCCACGGCCTCGTGTTCGGTCCCGACGGGAAGATTTACTTCAGCAACGGCGACCGCGGCGCGACGGTCCAAACCAAAGAAGGCGCCACGCTCGCGGTGCCCGACGAAGGCGCGGTGTTCCGCTGCAACCCCGACGGCTCCGGCCTTGAGCTTTTCGCAACCGGTCTCCGCAACCCGCAGTCGCTCGTCTTCAACGAATTCGGCGACCTCTTCACCGGCGACAACGATTGCGACAACGGCGACGAGGAGCGATTCGTGCACGTCGTCGCGGGCGGCGACAGCGGCTGGCGCGTCGGCTACCAGTTCGCCCCGCTCGGCAAAGCGGGTCCGTGGAACACAGAAAAGATCTGGCACCCGCGCCACGCCGGGCAACCGGCGTACATCGTGCCCCCGATCTGCAACGTCGAGGATGGCCCGTCCGGCATCGAGTACTACCCGGGCACCGGCCTGAACCCGTCGTACCGCGGTCACTTTTTCATGACGCACTTCAAGGGCTCGGTCTCGAGCAGCAGCGTCTACACCTACACTCTAAAGCCCAAGGGCGCGTCCTACGAGATCAACGAGGCCAAGCCGTTCCTCACCTCCGCACTACCCACCGACGTGAAGTTCGGACCCGACGGCCGGCTCTACACCGCCGACTGGGCCACCGGCTGGCCCAAGTCGAAACGCGGCCGCATCTACGCGATCTCGGATCCGAAGCACGAGAAGGACCCGCTCGTGCTCGAGACCAAGGCCCTGATCGGCGGCGACTGGACCAAGCGGTCCCCCGCCGAGCTCGCGGGGCTCCTCGGCCACGCCGACTGGCGCGTGCGCCTCGAGGCCCAGTACGAACTCGCCGGTCGCGGACCCGGCAGCATCGCGACCCTCGCCGGCGTCGCCGCCGACGCGAAGGCTCCTCGTTTCGCCCGCTTCCACGCGCTCTGGGGCCTCGGCCAGCTTGGCGAGAAAAACCCCGCCGCACTCTCCCACGTCGAGCGGGCCGCGGCCGACACCGACGGTGAAATCCGCGCGCAGGCGCTGAAACTCGCCGGCGAGCATGCGCAACACGCCGGCTTCTCCACGCCTTTCCTCAAGGATCTCGCCCGCTTTCTCCGCGACTCCGAGCCGCGCGTGCGTTACTTCGCCGCTCAGGCGCTCGGCCGCCTGCGGCGCGTGTCCGACACTGCCGCGCTGCTCGAGGCCCTTCGCGCCAATAACGACACCGACGCCGTGCTCCGCCACGGTATCGTGATGGGCTTGGTTGGCGCCGGCGATCGCGCCGCGCTGGCCGCAACGGTTTCCGACGCCTCGCCCGCCGTGCGCCTCGGCGCCGTGCTCGCGCTGCGTCGTCTGCGCAGCCCGGACCTGGCACGGTTCCTGGCCGACGCCGATCCCGCGATCGTGCGTGAGGCCGCCATCGCCATCAACGACGCGCCCGTGCCCGAAGCCATGGAGGCCCTCGCGGCCATGCTCGTGAAACCCACCGCCGACGAGTCCGTGCTGTTCCGCGCCATCAACGCTCATTTCCGCCTCGGCACCGCGGCCAACGCGACCGCGATCGCCGACTTCGCCACGCGCGCCGATGCGCCACCGCGTGCGCGCGCCGAGGCCCTCGCCCAACTCGCGCAATGGCCCAAGCCGCTGCAACGCGACCGGCTGGTGGGCGTTTACCGGCCAACCACCACCCCGACGCGTGATCGCGCCGTGGCGGCGAACGCCGTCGAGCGCCTCGCCCGCCCGCTCCTCGCCCCCGGCGCGCCGTCCGTCGTGCAATCCGCCGCCCTGGAGGCGATGCAGTCGCTCGCGGTCGCCGGCGCCGCCGACGCGCTTCACGCGATGGTGCGCGACGAACGTCAGGCGGGCGCGGCCCGCGCCTCCGCCCTTGCCGCCCTCGACGCCGTCAAGGACCCGAGGCTGAAGGAGGCGGTAGCCGCCGCCGGCGCCTCGGCCGACTCCACGCTCCGTCTTGCCGCACTCCCGATCGCCACGCGTCTCTCGCCGGAGACCGCCGCACCGGTTCTCGCCAACCTCGTGACCTTCGGCACCGCCGCCGAAAAGAAGAGCGCGTTCCGCTCCCTCGGTTTCTCGCGCAATGCGGCCGCCGACAAAATGATCTCCGACCAACTGCGGGCGCTCGCCGCCGGCAAAGTCCCGACCGAGGTGCAGCTCGAGCTCGTCACCGCCGCCGGCCGGCGCCAGAACGCCGAGATCAAGGCCCTGCTCGCCGAGCGCGAGGCCGCCGTGACCGCGGCTGCCGCGAAGGATCCCCTGGCCCCGTTCCGGATCGCGCTCGCCGGCGGCAACGCCGAGCGCGGTCGCCGCACGTTTGAGTCGCATCCCGTCCTTGCCTGCATGCGCTGCCACCGCGCGGGCGGCGACGGCGGCGAAGCCGGCCCCAACCTCGCCGGCTTCGGCGCGAAGCACGACCGCGAGTACATCCTAGAATCAATCGTGAAGCCCAACGCCCGCATCGCCCCCGGTTACGACACCGTCGTGCTCACGCGGAAGGACGGCTCCTCGGCCGCGGGCATCGTCGCCACGGAAAACGACGCCGTCGTCACCCTGCGCGACGCGGAGAACAAGTTGATCGAGGTCCGGAAGGCCGACATCGCGAAACGCGAGGGCGCCCCCTCCGGCATGCCCGAGGTCTATGCGACCATCCTCACCAACACCGAACTGCGCGACATCGTGGAGTACGTCGCCAGCCTGACGTCCGGGGAGCAGAAGAGCAGCGCCCCGCTGCCCCGCGCGCTCCGCGGGCTGCCGACCCCGCCGAAAACGGCGGAGTAAGACCATGCGCCGCACCGCCGTTCTTCTCTGCACCGCCATCGCTGGTGCGGCGTTAGTCCAAGGTCTCGGCGCCGCGACCCCTCCGCTGGAGGACGCCACCGCGCGCGCGGCCCTGCCCGAGTTCAAAGTCATCCCGGCGGCGCCGACCGCCGAGCTCACGCCCGCGCTGCCGGTTGACGCGAAACAGTTCCGCGGCTGGCCGCGTTCGCAGGGCGACAACGGTGCACGGCGTTACTCGGCCCTCGACCGCATCAATAAAAACAACGTGCGCGACCTCTCCGTCGCGTGGACGTACCGCTCGGGCGACGGTGCGGCCAACATCCAATGCACACCGATCGTCGTCGATGGCGTCATGTATGCGCCGACCCCCGGCCGCGCGATCGTCGCGGTCGACGCCGCCACGGGTAAGGAGATCTGGCGGCGTACGCTTCCCACGGCGGCCCGCCCGCGCATGCAAGACGCCCCGGCCCGCCGCGGGCTGGTTTACTGGCCCGGCGACGGCACCGCACCGGCACGGGTCCTCTTCGGCTTCGGAGAGTGGATCTATTCCGTCGATCCGCGCACCGGCGAACCCACCCCGGGTTTCGGTGAGGGCGGCCGGGCCGAGATCCCCACCAGCGCCACCGCCAGCGGCGCGATCTTCAAGAACATCTACGTCACCTGCGGCCTGTTCGGCGACGCCTACGGCTACGACCTCCGCGACGGCCGCCTGCTCTGGCGTTTCCGCTCGGTGCCACGGGACGGCGAGTTCGGCGCCGACTCGTGGAATGGCCCCCAACAGGGCGCCAACGGCTGGAGCGGACTTTCACTCGACGACCAGCGCGGCATCGCGTTCGTCGCCTTCGGCGCACCGCGGCCCGACATGGTCGGCATCGGCCGACTGGGCGACAACCTGTTCTCCAATTGCGTGGTCGCACTCGATGCCACCACCGGACGACGCCTGTGGCATTTCCAGGATGTGCAGCACGACATCTGGGACCTCGACGTCTGCGCCCCGCCCAACCTCGTCACGATCCGTCGCGAGGGCCGGACGGTCGACGCGGTCGTCGGCATGGCGAAGAGCGGCCACCTCACGCTCCTCGACCGCCTCACGGGCCGGCCGGTTTTCCCGTGGCGCCTGCGCCGTGCGCCGGTGTCGACGCTGCCCGGCGAAGTCACCTCGCCCTACCAACCGGACCCCGAGCTGCCCGAGCCGGTGTCGCGCATGGAGTTCCATCCCGACATGATCACGGACCGCACCCCCGAGGCGCGGGAGTTCGTGCGTCAGGTCGTCGCGAAATCCACCTACGGTTTTTTCCAACCCTTCACGGAGGGCGTACCCAACCTCTTCATCGGCTCCCGCGGTGGCGCCGAGTGGTCGGGCGGCGCGATCGACGTGCCCACTGGACGACTCTACGTGACTTCCAACCGCTGGGTCTCGCGGGTCACCGTGATCCGTCCCGACGAACGCGAGCGCAACCCGAACCAGCCGCATTCGGCCGGAGAAAAGGTTTACCAGCACTACTGCGCGACCTGCCACGGCCCCGACCGCGGCGGCCTCGGCGTCGCCCCGCCGCTGTACGCACTTGGCAACCGGCTCAAGGACGCCGACGTGCTCGCGCTGCTCGAGAACGGGCGCGGCGCGATGCCACCCAACCCGTTGATCGGCGACGACGAAAAGCGCGACCTGCTGGACTTCCTCTTCCGTCGCAACCAGCCGGCGGCGAGTCCGCGGCGGGGCGATGGCAAGGAACAGCCCCGCTACACATTCGACGGCTTCAAGTTCCTCACCGACCACGAAGGCTACCCGGGCATCAAGCCGCCCTGGGGGCTGCTCAACTGCTATGACCTCGGGACCGGCCGTGCGCTCTGGCGCGTGCCGCTCGGGGAGCTGGAAAAACTCACCGCGCAGGGCGTGCCGAAGACCGGTTCTCAGAATCTGGGCGGCGCGACGGTCACCGCCGGCGGCCTCGTCTTTGTCGCCGGCACGGAGGACGAACGCATCCGGGCGTTCGACGCCGACAACGGCGCCGAGCTCTGGTCGGCCAAGCTCCCCTTCGCCGGCACCGCCGCCCCGGCGGTCTACGAGGCCGGCGGCCGCCAGTACATCGTCATCACCGCCACCGGCGGCGGCCGCGTCGGCGGCCCGAGCGGCGCCGGCGACGCCTACGTGGCGTTCGCGCTGCCGCGCTGAAGGCGGGTCCACGGCGGTCTGTTGTTCGTGACACATCCGCGGCGGGCGGCCGCGCCTGCTATGAAGCCGTGTCAGTCAAGCGCCATGGCGTGAGAAGTAGGATTTGGAAAATGTCTTGGTGGTGGTGAGGATGGGAAGCGCGCACCGCGCGCGGGTTAACGCTCTCCGGTTGGAGCACGGGGGCGGCGGCCCCCGTCGTTCAAGCGCTGGTCGTGGCTTTGGTCAGGGCACGTGGTCCGCCTGTTACACGGGCGACGCCGGCCCGGTACAAACTGCTATCCGGTCCACCCTAGGGTGGAGACTCGGGTCCGCGACACCCCCGCCCCCTCTACCGCTACGGCAACTTCTGCGTGAACTGGTCCGTCGGCATGCGCGGGACCTTCTAAGCGGCGCGCCGTCGCGCCAGCTCCGACGTGATCCCAACGTCGCGGCTGAGTAGAGCGCGCGGATGGCGAAAATGGCTCCGGCGACGCTCGGCCGCTGGTCCGCTCTGCACACCTAGGATCGGCGCTTGGCCGCACGGAGGGGGCGGTCTTTCCTCAGGAAACATGCACCTCGTCTCGCGCCGACGCTTCCTTCGGCAGTCCGCAGTGGCGGCCGGCAGCCTGATGGGGTGGCCCGGTCTGACCGCCGCCGGCCGCGCCTTATCACCGGGCCGGGAACTTCGCGCCGATGTGCTCGTGATCGGGGCCAGCCTCGGGGGCATCGTGGCGGCCCTAACGGCGGCCCGCATGGGTGCGCACGTGCTCGTCACCGAGGAGACCGGCTGGATCGGCGGGCAGCTGACGGCGCAGGGGGTACCGCTCGACGAGCATCCCTGGATCGAACGATTCGGATCAACCAGGAGCTATCGCGAGTTTCGGACCGGCGTGCGCAAGTATTACCGCCGCCACTATCCGCTCACGGCGGAGGCACGGGCGGATACCCTTCTGAATCCCGGCGCGGGCTGGGTCTCCGCCCTCGGATTCGAGCCGCGCGCGGGCCTCGCCGTGTTGCACGCGGCGCTGGGACCGCACCTCGCCGCGGGACGTATCCGCCTCCTGCTCCACCATCGCCCCACGGCGGTCGCGTCGGCGGGAGACCGCGTGCAGGCGGTCACCGTGCGCGATGAGCACTCCGGCGCCACGCGCACGCTCACAGCTCCCTGGGTCATCGACGGCACGGAGCTGGGCGATCTCCTCGAGCTCGGGGGCGTCGAGTCGGTCATCGGCGCGGAGTCGCGGCACGAGACCGGCGAGCCGCTCGCGGTGGACGGTCCACCTGACCCACGCCAGCAGATGGTGTTCACCCAGGTGTTCACCCTCGACCATCTGCCGGGCGAGGAGCACGTCATCGATCGGCCAAGCGAGTACGACTTTTGGAAGAAGGCGCGGAGCCACCGGGGCGATTTCCCAAAGTTCACGCTGCCGGATCTGTTCGGCGTCCGGCAGGACCATCTGCGGCGCCCGCCCAAGCCCGGTGCCTACGTCGCGAGCACCTGGTCGTTCCGCCGCCTGACTTGTCGCGCCAACTTTGCGCCCGGGGCGTTTCCCAGCGATCTGATCACGGCCATCTGGCCCCTCAACGAATACCATCTGGGCGTTCTCTGCGGCGTGGATGCGGACGAGCGTGCCCGCCACCTCGCCGCTGCCCGGCAACTCAGCCGGTGCGCGATCCACTGGCTGCAGACCGAGGCGCCCAATCCCGCCACCGGCGGCCACGGCTATCCGGGACTTCGCCCGCGCGGCGATCTCTGGGGCACGCTGGATGGCCTCGCTCCGCAGCCCTATCTGCGCGAGTCGAGGCGCATCAAGGCGGAGTTCACCGTCCTGGAGCAGCATTTCCGCTCCGACCGGCCGGAGACGAAGAGCGGCCCGCGCAAATACGGCGACAGCGTCGGAGTCAGCGGCTACCGCGTGGATATCCACAAGGCCACCGCTCCCGGACAGCCGAGCATCACGGAGGTCATGCACGGGAAGCATTGGGTGCAGCAGATTCCGCTCGGCGCGCTCATCCCGGTGCGCGTGGAAAACCTGCTGCCGGCCGCCAAGAACCTCGGCGTCACGCACGTCACCAACGGCGCCTTCCGCGTGCATCCCACCGAGTGGAACATCGGCGAGGCGGCCGGGGCCCTCGCCGCCTGGTGCCACGCCCGGAAGCTCACCCCTCGCCAGGTCCGCAACACGCCGGGCCACCTCGAGGATTTCCAGCGCGAACTGGTGCGGCAGGGCGTCGAACTGGACTGGCCCGCCGGTTTCCGCGAGACCGCGCGCTCCTACTACAGCCACCACAACCTCGAACTCCAGGACGCCGACACATTCTACTTCGGCGAGGCCGCCCGCCTCCCCAATGTCGAAACCTGGCGTTGCCGCGAGCCGCAGGCGCTCAAATACACGCTCGAAAATCTCGAGAAGCTGGTGGTCAAGCTGGTCGACGGGTCGGGCGGCTATGGCATGCTGGTCGGCCCCA
>JAURJO010000093.1 GCA_030832235.1 Verrucomicrobiota bacterium | reverse complement strand
GGCGTTCCGGCGGAGTTGCATCTCTATCCGCGCGGTCCGCACGGCTCGGGCATGGCGCCCGGGCTTGGGCCGACCGCGGAGTGGCCGCGGCTTTGCGAGGCGTGGATGCGTTTCAACGGCTGGCTGCCTGCCCGTCCTCAGCCATGACCCAGCGCACTTACTCCCGGCGCGGATTCCTCGGAGCGGCGGTCGCGGCGCCGTTCATCGCGCGCGGCGCGACAAAGGAGTTGTTCGCCATCGGGCTGGTGGCCGACGCGCAGTACGCCGACGTGCCCGACAAGGGCACCCGCTTTTACCGCGCCTCGATCGGTAAGTTGGGAGCCGCGGTGGAGCACTTCAATCGAACCGACTTGGCGTTCTGTGTCCACCTGGGGGACTTGATCGACCGCGAGTGGCGGAGTTTCGACGAGATCACGCGGCCGTTGTCCTCGAGCCGTCACCGGTGGCACCAATTGCTCGGTAATCACGACTTTGATGTGCTCGACACGGAGAAGCCGCGGGTGTCCGAGCGGCTGGGCATGAAGTGGCGTTACGGCTCTTTTGACCATGGCGGCTTTCGTTTTGTCGTGCTCGATACCAATGACGTCAGCACCTACGCGCATCCGTCGGGTGCGCCGGAAAGGGCGGCGGCGGAACGTGAGCTGGTTCGCCTGCAGGCGGCCAAGATGCGGCAGGCGAGGCCATGGAACGGCGGCATCGGGGCCGAACAATTGGCGTGGCTTGATCGCGAGCTAACCGCCGCCCGGAAGAGCGGACAGAGAGTGATCGTTTTTGCCCACCATCCAGTGTGGCCCGACAACGATCACAACGTTTGGAACGCGCCCGAGGTGCTCGCCGTGCTGGACCGCCATCCGCACGTCGTGGCATGGCTCAACGGCCACAATCACGCGGGCGCGTTCGGCGAGCGATCCGGGCTCCCGTTCGTCACGATGAAGGGCATGGTCGAGACGGCGGCCACCACCGCCTGCGCCATCGCGCGTATCCTGCCGGACCGCCTCGTCCTCGAAGGGCAGGGCAGGGAGCCGGCGCGGGAGTTGAGATTCCGCGGCTGAGGACCGCGCACCTTCGAGCCCGTTTCGCCCAAGGGCTACTTCACTGCCGCCCAGACACGCTGGACGTCGTCGTTATCCTCGAGGGCCTGCAGGAACTCGCCGACCTCGCCGCGCTGCGTGTCGTCCAACTCCGGATACGCCTTCGCGATGTAGCCGAGCTCGGCGGTGATCACCGCCCAGCCGTTCTGCTTCAGCCACGCGGCCACCGCGTGAACCGCGGTGCGGTCCGTGAGAAAACGGGCGCCGGCGTGGCCGTCAGGCACGTCGTCGTTTTGAGCGTGGGAGAGCGGCTCGAACTCATTCGCGCCGGCCTCGATGCCGGCGGCCTCGAGGTCGGCGGCCGCGTCCGGGTGGTGCGCCTCGACAATACCCACGTGGTCGAACAGGAACTTGTTGCTGCCCGCGCCGCCCATCACGCCCTTCTTGAACAGGACGCGCAGGTCGCCGGCGCTGCGGTTGTGGTTGTCGGTCATCACCTCAACGATCACCGGCACCTTGTGGGGCGCGTAGCCCTCGTAGACCACGTGCTCGAGCGCGGCGCTGTCGCCGCCTGTGCCGGAGCCCTTCGCGATGGCGCGCTGGATGACCTCGCGGGTCACGCTCGCCTTCTTCGCCTTCTCGACCGCGGCGTGCAGCCGCGCGTTGGCGTCGAGATCGCCGCCGCCGAGCTTGGCGGCGACGGTGATTTCCTTCACGAGCTTCTGCACGACCTGGCCCTTTTTCAGGTTAACGATCGCGCGTTTGGCGTGGAGCCATTGACGTCCCATGCCGAAAAAGTGGAGGCGGTGGCGCGGACGCCGCAACGCCGAAGTTCCTGCCGCCGCGAAACCGCGGCCGGGGAGCTACTGCGCCTGGCGCGCGGTCCGGCGGACCGACGGGCTTTGACCGGCGGGAAGCGCGAGCAGGTCGTACTCGTCGCTGCCGGTGATGCTCACCTCGACGAACTCGCCCACGGGGGCGGTGATGGGAAGGTAAACGCGGCCGTCGATGTCGGGGGCATCGGCCTCCCCGCGCGCCACGCCAGGCTCATCGACGAGCACGCGCAGCTTGCGTCCCACCTGGGCGGCGGCGAGTTCGCCGGCGATGGACCGCTGCAGCTTCATCAGCCGGTGCCAGCGGGCCTCCTTCGTCTTCACGGAAATCTGCTCGTCCATCTTGGCGGCCTTGGTGCCTTCCTCCTGGGAGTAGCGGAAAACGCCGAGACGCTCGAAGCGGGTGGCACGGATAAACTCGGCGAGTTCATCCACGTCGGCGTCGTTTTCACCCGGAAAGCCGACGATGAAAGTGGTTCGGACGGCGATACCCGGGATGCCGGCGCGGATGCGGGCGATGAGGTCGCGAATGTAGGCCCCGCTCGTCTCGCGCTGCATGCGCTCCAACATGCGGTCGCTGATGTGCTGCAACGGCATGTCGACGTAGCGGGCGACCTTCGGGCACTCGGCAATCGTGCGAATGAGCTCGTCGCTCCAGTGCGCCGGGTGGGTGTACAGTAACCGGATCCAGAAATCGCCTTCGATTGCGTTGAGCTCGCGCAGGAGAGTGGTGAGTGCGGTGCCCCGGCGCGAATCGACCGGGGAACGGGGGCCGGGCCGGTCCTCCCACGTGTCCATGCCGAAGAAGGTCGTGTCCTGGGAGATCAGATTCAGCTCCCGCGTGCCTTCGCGCACGAGCTGGCGCGCTTCCGCGACCACGCTCTCCACGGTGCGACTGCGGTGCCGGCCACGGATCCGCGGGATGATGCAGAACGTGCAGGGGTGGTTGCAGCCCTCGGCGATCTTGATGTACGCCGAGTGACGCGGAGTGAGCCGAAACCGGGGCGTGTCGTAATCGGGGATGTAGGTCGAACGGCCTTGGACCAAATTGACGGGCGCTTCGTTGGCCGCGCGCTCCCGACCGAGCAATTCCTCGATGATGGGCGCCACTTTGGTGACCTCGTCGAGCCCGATGAAAGCGTCCACCTCGTCGTGCAGTTCGACCGCCAGATCCTTCGAGAACCGTTGGGCCATGCAGCCGGCGACGATCAGCTTCTGGTTGCCGCGGCGCTTGCGGAGGCCGCGCTGGCGATGCGCCTCGAGGATGTGGCCGATCGACTCCTCTTTGGACGAGTCGATGAAAGAGCAGGTGTTGACGATGACGACGTCGGCCTGGTCGGCATCGGGCACCACGCTCATGCCTGCTTGGTGCAGGTGGCCGACCATGATCTCGGAATCGACGAGATTCTTGGCGCAACCGAGTGAGACGAGGCTGACCTTGGCCATGGGAAAACAAAAGCGGCGGTCAGGGAGACCGCCGCGGGTGAAAAGGGGAGCGGGCCGGAGGCCTTACTTCTTCTTCGCGGCCTTGGCGCGTTCCTTCTTGCGCTTCAGGTAAGCGTGGCGGCGTTTCCGTTTAATCAGTTTGTTTAGCTGTTGGCCCATGATGTTTTGGAAAGAGGCGGCGATGTTTCAGACGCCCCGAAGTGAGTCAAGCGCCCGAACTTAACGACGGCTTGTCTCGGCCGTCAGAAGGTGCGGGTCAGGCGCACGAAACAACACCAAGAACTTCCTTCGTGCGGATTGATGTTGGCACCATAGACTTCACACGGCGGAGCGGTCGGCATGCCGGCATTCTATGGCCCGAATGATGCGTTCTTGTCTCGGCCTAGGATGCTGGAAAGCGTTCTCCCATGAGCCCCGCGATGCCCGTTGTTCGTCCGTTCCGTTGGTGGCCCCTGTTGCTTTGCCTGCTCCCGGCTCGTCCGGCCGCCGCGCAGGCGCCGGCCCGGCCGAACGTGCTCCTGATCGTCTCCGACGATCTCAACACGCGTCTCGGCTGCTACGGAGCGGCGGAGGCGAAGACGCCTAACCTAGACCGGCTGGCGGCGCGCGGAGTGCGCTTCGATCGCGCATACTGCAATTACCCGGTGTGCAATGTCTCGCGCACCTCGTTCCTCAGCGGCCGGTACCCGGAGGTGACCGGTGTGCTCAACAACAACACCAACCCGCGGCTGCGGCTGGGGGCGGATTTCCAGTTCCTGCCGGAATATTTCCGAGCGCATGGTTATGCGACGGCCGGCTGCGGCAAGATCGCGCACGGGACCTTCAGCGGTGCGCTGAAGTGGGATTACTACTCGGAGCCGCAGGGTGGCGGGGACGAGGATGACGTGCGGCCCGCGACGAAGCAAAAGGGGGCGAAAAAAGCGGCGAAGAAGGCGAAGTCCGCACCGTCCTCATCGGGACCGGAGGTTCCGTTTCCCTGGCAGGTGACGGACAACCGGGATGAGGACGAGCCGGACGGGCAGGTCGCGCGCCGGTTGTTGAAGTTCATGTCCGCCAATCCGGCGAAGCCCTTTTTCATCGCCGCCGGCTTCCACAAACCCCACGTGCCGCACACCGCGCCGCGGAAGTACTTCGACCTCCACGACCCGGAGCGGATGCCGGCGCCGCCCGAGCCGCCGGGGCACGAACGTGACATTCCGGCGATCGCCTGGGCCCCGCGTTCGGAGCGCAACCTGGCGCCCGCCCAGCGTCGGGCGATCATCCAGCACTATTACGCCGCGACGTCGTTCATGGACGCCCAGGTGGGCGTGCTGCTGGCGGAGATAGACCGCCTGAACCTCTGGGAATCCACGATCGTCGTCTTCATGAGCGACCACGGCTGGCACCTCGGGGAACACGGCGGGTTTTACGCGAAAATGAGCCTGATGGACGAATCGGCGCGCGCGCCGTTCATCGTCGCGGGCCGGGGCATCCCCCGGGGTGCGACCTCTTCGAGCCTGCTCGAGTACGTCGATCTTTATCCCACGCTCGTCGAACTCGCGGGCCTGCCCGCTCCGGCGGGGCTGCAAGGGGTGAGCCAGGCTCCGGTCGTGCGCGATCCGGGCCGTTCCGCGCGGGACAGCGCCTACACCATCGTGCTGCGCGGCGGGAACAAAGTCGGCCGGGCGCTGCACACCCCGTCCCATACCCTGCTGGATTGGCCCGACGGCAGCCGGCAGCTGTACGACGCCGTGACCGACCCGCGCGAGTACGCCAATCTCGCCGCAAGTCCCGCGCACGCCGGGACGCTCTCCTCCCTGGGGGAGCTCCTCAGCCGGCGCCGGGCCGAGGTGGCGAAAGGGACGGCCCCGTAAGGTTCGCGCGCGTCGCGCTCCGACGTGATCAGCGCGAGCGGAAGATCTCGCTGGCGAGCGCTTCCACGACGAGGGTCTGGAGCCCGTAGCCGTCTTTTTTCACCGTCTCGAGGATCTCCTCGATCACCGGATCGTCGACCGGCTCCATGTGGCGGCCGGTGGAATAGCTGAGGAATTGCCGGATTAGATTCCGGGTGAACGCGTCCGTTCGTGCTGTCTTCACGATGCGACGGAAGTCTTCAAAGCCGGCGTAGGTCTCGCCCGAGCTGAACTCACCGCTGGCGTCGACCTTCGGCGCCGGGGAGTTGCCCTTGGGCTTGGGATAGCTGACCCGCCAGCGGCCGATCGGGTCGAAGCTCTCCAAGGCGAAGCCGAGCGGGTCGATCTTGCGGTGGCATTCGGCGCAGGCGGGATCGGCGCGGTGCTTCGCGAGCCGCTGGCGAATCGTCGTGGCGCCGGTGACGTCCGGATCAATCGCGGGGACGACGTCGGGAGGCGGAGGAGGTTTGATCCCGAGGATGTTCTCCGAGACCCAGACGCCGCGGGTGACCGGAGAGGTCTCGACGCCGTTGGCGCTCACGGTGAGCACCCCGGCCATGCCGAGCAGCCCGCCGCGCGGTTGGTTGCCGGCGAGACTCACCTTCCGGAAGCCGTCCGCGATGCGCAGCGTTTCCCGCTCCGGCAGGTTGTAGAGTTTGGCGAGACGTTTGTCGGCGAACGTGTAATCGGCTTCGAGGAAGTGATGCGTGGGCCCGTTTTCGCGGAGGAGATGGAGAAGGAAGAGCCGTACCTCGGTCTTCATCGCTTCCGGCAGGTTCTCGGCGTAATAGACCCGGGCGCTTTCGCGCGGCGGCGGCATGCCGCCGAGATCGCGCAGGTTGAGCCAGCCTTCGGGGAAACCGTGGGCGAAGCCCGCCACGCGATCGTCGGCGACCAGGCGGCGCGCCTGCCGCCGGATCTCGTCGGTTTGGGCGAGTTTTCCGCTGGCGGCGGCCGCGAGCAGTTCCGCGTCGGGCAGGGTGGCCCAGAGCGCATAGGAGAGGCGCGCGGCCAGGTCATAGGCTCCGAGCCGCTGATTCTTCTCATCGGTGACCTCGCTGAAGTAGAGGAACGACGGCGAACACAGGATCATCTTCAACGTGTCGAGCGCAGCCTGACGCGGTGAAACTTTGGCGGTGATTCCGCCCTCGAAGGCGCGGCGGATGCCGGTGCGGTCCGCGTCATGGAGGGGACGCCGGTATGCTTTTGCGGCGAAAGCCTCGAGTTGCTGCAGTGCCTCTTCTTTCCGGAACCCATCCGGCCCGAACACCGCGAGTTCCTCCCGGCCGCCGCCCGGTTCCGGCAAGGGTCCGTCGATGGTGATCTCGCTGATGCGGATGTGGGGTAGCTTGCCCTCGCGGAGTAGATGCGTGCGGCTGACGCCGGCGTTGGCGAAACGTCCCTGGAAGTCGTCCTTGTAGCGTTTATTGATTTGGAGGACGGAGGCGCGCGATTCGTAAGGACCGTTGGGAAAGATGAAGCGCGGAGTCTGGCCCGCCTCGAGCCACACGCGGAACTTCAGCCATCGCGGTTCCTCGTCGGGCACGGTGGCCAGCGCGAGGAGCGGCTCGATCGTCTGCGGGTAATGGATGTGGTTGCGCGTGGCGTCGCCCGGCACGATGCCGAGCAGAAAAGGTTCGGAAAAATCGATGCCGAAGATTGTCGGATCGTAGTGCGTGTCGCGATGCATCGCCTGCGCGAGGACCGCGATGTCGTAGAGGCCTGAGACCGGGACGCCCTGCAGAAAATCCTCGATGTGGCCGTAGCCGCCCTGACGCGTGTCCGTATTGGGCTGCTCGTAGAGGCACAGGTAGCGGAAATCGAAAGCCGCTTTGTGCGGCCCTTGCAGTTCCTCGTACTGGACAAAATGTCCGGCGAAGCGCCATGACTTCGGTTCCATCGCGGGACGGCCGAGCCGCGCCTCCACGAGGCGGTGGGCGGCCTGGAAGTACTGGTCTAGCAGAAAGCCGGAGGTCACGAGCGAACGGCCGATGGTGTCGATACGCTCGCTGGCCTTCTCCTTGGGGAAATCGGCGGTGAGCCCGAGGGTATCGACCCGCCGGTCGAAGAGGGTGGCCAGGGTGTTCTCGTACTCCCGGTTGGAGAGGCGGCGCATGACGGTGCGTGCGCCGGTTCCCGCGAACTTGCCTCGGGCTGCCACGATCCCGCCGCGCAGCTCGCGGATGGCGGCAAGACGCTCCTCGTCCGTCGGCTGCGCCTCCTTCGCGGGAGGCATCTCGCGCAGGGTAAGTTGGTCGATGATGTCCTTCGCGGTGATGAGGTCGCCCTCGGTGGCGAGGGGAAGACGAAGAGCTGTGAAATCGTGGTCGGCCTTCCTCGTCTCGGCGTCGTGGCACTTGAGGCAGTACTTGCCGACGAACCGTGAAAGCCCCGGATGTGAGGAATTTTCCGCGCCTTGGGCCACGGTGATTAAGAACACCGTGGTAAGAGCGAGGGCGACGACCCGCGAAAAGTTGCGCATCACGAACTTCGGCCGGCGGTACCGCGGACTCGCTTCAACCCGATGGGCCCCGTCTGCGGACACGGAGTCCACGGAGGACCGATCTGCGACCATGCAGTTTCGAGACATCACGCTGGGATGGATCAAAAAATCCTCGGCCGATTCGCGCGTTTCCGAACCGATTCCGCCCGGTTCAGGAGAACCGGCCGGTGCTGTTGCCGAACGCCGCGGTCTCGAGACCCATCTTCTGGGCGATGTC
>JAURJO010000092.1 GCA_030832235.1 Verrucomicrobiota bacterium | reverse complement strand
CTGAACGACTACTACAGCCTGTATCTCTCATCGGGCGGCCGCTTCGTGGAAACGACCGCCAAGCGCGCCGGAAATCGCGAGTGGCTGCACGTCATTTGCCGACCGCGGGAAAAGCCGGAGAAAATAAGCTCAATACTGCACTACACCGAAATCTCGCCCGATTTCATCCTCTACATCGGTCTTGGCTCCGGGACCAACGATCCATTCCACGCCAGGCTGCTGAAGAAGCTCACGCCGCTGGTAGAGGAGGTCGTCGCGAGCGTGCGCATTTCACGCGTCGCGGAACCGGTGAAAACGGATGGAGCGCGTTGAGCGCGAATCTGAGTCTGGACGGCCACCGAGCATAGTCCGCGGCAAACGGCCGCGGCTACACCGCACACGCTTCGTTCGGGAAATCCGCACAGACCTTCGTGCCGTAAATCCTACGATGTAGCCGGGGGTGTTTACCCGCCTTGGGCGGGCTCCCCGGGAGAATTCACGACACCCCTAAAGCTCGCCTGTATCCCGATCGGCGGCGATCAGCCGGCCTTCACCTTGGCGAAAGTCTCGTTGAGCGCGCGGGCGGAGGCCTGCAGGGCCTGCAATTCCTTCGGCCAGAGCTCGACTTCAACGTGGGCGAGAGCGCCGCGACGGCCGACGACGGTCGGCACGCTGATCGCCGTGCCGCGCAGGCCGTAGGCGCCCTGTTGCACGGTGGCGACCGGAAGCACCTGACGTTTGTCGTGCGCGATGGCGTGGATGACCTCGGCGATCGTGAGGCCCACCGCCCAGCCCGCGCCGCCCTTGCGGCGGATGACCTCAGCGCCACTGCCCTTGGTGCGCTCGAAGATCTGCGACTGAAAGGTCGGCGTGCAGCCGGCGACCTTCGTCAGCGGCAGGCCGGCGTACGTGGCCGACGACCAGACGGGGAACATCGAGTCGCCGTGCTCGCCGAGGATCAGCGCCTTCACCTGCGTCGCGGCGAGCCCGAGTTCCTGCGCGATGAGCGAACGGAAACGCGCGGTGTCGAGCATCGTGCCGAGGCCGAGCACCTGCTGCCACGGCAGGCCGAGGCGCGACTGCGCGAGCTGCGTGAGGATGTCGACCGGATTGGAAACGACGAAGATCAGCGCGTCCTTCCGCATTCCGGCCGCCTTGATGCTCTCGAGAATGCCGGAGAAGAGCGCGACGTTGCGGTTGATGAGGTCGAGCCGCGACTCGTCGGGCTTCCGGCGAAGACCAGCGGTGATGACGAAGATATCGCTGTCCTTCGCCTTGGCGTAATCCCCGGCGTAAATGCGCTGGTCGGCGATCGAGGACGCGCCGTGCAGGAGGTCGAGGGCCTCGCCGGCCGCGAGATCGGCGTTGGCGTCCAGGATCTGGATCTCGGACACGATGCCCGCGCATTGGAGGGCGAAAGCCGCGTTGGAACCGACGCGGCCGCCGCCGCCGATGATGGAGACTTTCATGGAGAGAAGGGAAAGGGAGGGTGAGAGGGAAAAGGGGGAGAAAAAGGCGGCGGGAATGAGGGAGTGACGGACTCAGCGCAGCACGTGCATCCTGGCATGGCGGTAACCGTACGACCGGCCCACCCTGTTGTTCCTTTTTGAACCGTGTTTATCCGCGTCTATCCGTGGTTGCCCGGCTTTTCCCGCTCAGGCCTTGAGCTGCTTGAGGATCTGCTCGGTGACGGCCTGGACGATCGCCTCGATCTGCGGGTCGGGTGCCGCGGAGGAAGCGGCGGCGGGAGCCGCGGGCGTGGCGCAGACGACGCCCGGACGGAAATCCGCGCTGTCGCACAGCTCACACTCCTTCAGGCCGGCGCGGGGGTCGGGCATGCCGAGCTTCTGGCGCAGGGCGATGAGTTCCTTAGCCTGACCGCCGGTGAACCGATGCAGCCCGCCGCCGAGGCCGGCGGCGATCCACACGGTGCGGCAGTAGGAGTCGATGTTCTCCATCTTCCAATAGGCGTCCTCGACGTCCTTGCCCCAGACGATCACGCCGTGGTTCTGCATGAGCACGGCCTGATGGTCCTTGCCGACCTCGCCGACCTCGTCGGAGTTCGCCTCGGTGCCGGGGGTCTTGTACTCGGCGACACCGATCTTACCAAGGAAGACCTCGGCCTCGGGGATGAGACAGGACGGGATGTCGACGTTGGCGATGGCGAAGGCGGTGGCGTGGGGCGGGTGCGCATGCACGCAGGCCTTGGCCGCGGGCTGGCGCTTCATGATGCCGAAATGCGTCTTGGCCTCGCTGGTCCGCACGCGCGAGCCGGCGAGCTGGTTGCCGTCGAGATCCACGAGGCACATGTCCTCCGGCTTCATGAAGCCCTTGCAGATGAGCGTGGGCGTGCAGAGGGCGAGGTTGTCGCCGACGCGGATGGTGATGTTGCCGCCATTGCCGTCGGTGTACTCGCGCTGCCAGAGGCGGCGGCCCATCTCGCAGATGCGCTCCTTCAGGATGTGGATCGCGGGAGAGTTGAAGAATTTCTCGATCTCGGCGGGCGTCTTCGGGTCGGAGCCGGGTGTCCAACGGAACTCGTAATCGGGGATCGACGGACCCGCCGCCTTCTTCGCCGGAGCCGCGGGCTTGGCGGCGCCTGTGCCTTTGAACGACGGTTGCAGGCTGCCGCCGCCGAGCACGTCGCGCGCGGAGGGCGTCAGGATGGAACCGGCCGGGGGCTGCTCGCCTTT
>JAURJO010000091.1 GCA_030832235.1 Verrucomicrobiota bacterium | reverse complement strand
GTGAACGGTGTGCTGGGGGTCGCTACCGACCCCGCGGTGGTGCGCGCCATTCGAGACGCGGCCGTGGGCCGCTGAGCGTGCTCAGTACTCCCGGCGCGTCTCGATGCCGGGGCGCGGCACCGGATAACGGCCCGATGCGTCGGGCTGCAGCGGGGCGGGCGAGTCCTTCGTGAGCTTGTCCAGCCCCGGGGCGAACTCGTGGTCGCAATTGAGCATCTCGTCGAACGTGACCACGCGGCCGGTGTGGGCCGACATGCGGCCCATCGACGTCACGAGGCTGGCCTCGACGCCGCGTTTCACCTCGTTGAACGGCAGGTCGGCGCGGATGGCGGCGATGAGGTCGTCCCATTCGAGCTGGTGCGGGCGGCCCTCGGGCTGCGGAAAGGCCCAGGCGAGTTTGCTCTCGTCCTTGGTCTGGCTGCGGTAGATCCGCGCCCGCGAGGGGGCGTGGCCCTTCTCGGAGATGATCGCCATGCCCTTGGTGCCGTGCGCGGTGCTGGAGTGCTCGGCGTACGCGCCGGTGATGCACCGGCCCTCGAGGAAGAGCTTCGAGCCGTCGCGGAAAGTGTACTCGGTTGAATAGACGTCGAAGTTCTGGTCGACGCTGTCGCCGCGGTAGTGGCGGCCGCCATTGGAGTGCGCCTGCACGGGCCACTCGCCCTTCATCCAGCAGCACTCGTCGATGTTGTGGATGTAGAAATCGCTGTACGCGCCGCCGCTCGCCCAGATGAAGCTGTGGAAACGCTCGATCTGGTACATGAGGTCGGTCTTGTCGGCGGGCTTCGGGGGCGAGGCGAAGAAACCCACCGGGCCGTGGAGCCGGTAGGCGCGCATCATGAGGATGTCGCCGATCTCGCCGCGGCCGATGCGGTCGGCGAGTTCGCCGCGGGCGCGGCAGTGGCGGCACATGAGACCCACGCCGACCTTCAGGTTCTTCCGCGCGGCTTCCTCGCCGAGCGCCAGCATGCGCTTGCTCGTCGGGCCGTCGACGGTGAGCGGCTTCTCCATGAAAACGTGGAGGCCCTTCGCGATCGCGTAGCTGAAATGCACCCAGCGGAAAGCGGGAGGCGTCGCGAGAATCACGACATCACCGGGCCGCAGCACGTCCATCGCGGCGCGGTACGAGTCGAGTCCGGTGAACTGGCGGTCGGGCGGCACGTCGACGGCGTTCTTGCCCTCCTTGGCGAACTGCTTCGTCAGGCGGTCGAGAGACGTCGCGAGCCGCGGGGGAAAGACATCCGCCATCGCCACCAGTTTGATCGGGCCGGTCGTGGTGGAGAGGGCCTGCCCGGCGGCGCCGGTGCCGCGTCCGCCGCAGCCGACAAGCGCCACGCGGATCAGGTCGCTGCCGGCGGCGTGGACCGGCGGCAATGCCACGCCCGCAAGGGCCGACACGGCCGCGACGCGGCCGGAACGATGGATAAAATCACGGCGGGACAGGGCGGGGTTCATCAGCGGGGCTTTCATGGGGAGGAGCGGGGAAGCTCGTTAACTGCGCGTTCGAAGATTTTCTCCGTACCAAACTGAGTTCAAAGGAAAACTCCTTCCCGACCGCCACTCCGTCTTTGGAGGTTTTTCGCGGTATCGCGCCTTGGCGCTGAGGGTGACGCCGGGGCGCGAGGTCGCTGGCCGCGCGCCATCATGGGTAGCTTACACATGCCGCCGCCGTCGGGCGGTGGTTGGCCGACGGCGACCTCGGGCGCGTTACTTCGATTCGTCGATCGCGAGGTAGCGGGTGCGGCCGTTGCGGTAGATTAGCACGAGAACCTTCGGGCCCTTGATCTCCTCGCTCAATTTCACCGCTTCCTCCGCGTTGGTGCACGGGCGACGGTCGAGCTCGAGGACGATGTCGCCTTCGCGCAGGCCCTGCCGCGCGGCGGGGCTGTCGGGCTCGATGCTCGTGATGATGGCGCCCTTGATGCGACCCGGAATCTGCATTTGTCCGCGCATTTCCGAGGTGATGTCGCCCACGCCGACGCCGTTGAGCACGCCCTCCTCCTTTGCCCCGGGCGTGCCGTCCTCCTTGGCGAGCGCGTCCTCGTCGCGACGGGTGAGTTTAGCGGTCACGGATTTACGCTGTTTTTCGCGCAGCAGTTCAACCGTGATCTCGGTGCCGGGGGCGAACTTGCTCACCGTCATGATGAGGTGACGCGGATCGCGGATCTCCACCGCACCGACCTTGAGGATGATGTCGCCGGCCTTGATGCCGGCCTTGTCGGCGGGGCTGCCTTCGGTGACGTCGTTGATGAGCGCGCCCTTCTCGGTGTCGAAGTAGGAGACCAGATCCTCGGTGAGCTCGTCGGTGCGCACGCCGTGAAAGCCGCGCTCGACCTTGCCAGTGTTGGCGAGCTGCTCGACGACGAAGCGCGCGAGGTTGATCGGGATCGCGAAGCCCACGCCCGCGGAGGTCCCGCTGCGGCTGAGGATGGCGGTATTGATGCCGACGACGCGGCCGTCGCTGTCGAGCAGGGCGCCGCCGGAGTTGCCCATGTTGATGGCGGCGTCGGTCTGGATGAAATCCTCGAACACCCCCATGCCCATGCCGCGGCCGAGGGCGCTGACGATGCCGCGGCTCACGGACTGGCCGATGCCGAACGGATTGCCGATGGCGAGGACGACGTCCCCGATCTCGAGCTGGTCGCTGTCACCGAAGGTGGCGGGTGAGAGGTTGGTGGCCTCGATCTTGAGGACGGCGAGGTCGGAGCCCGGATCGCGGCCCACGACCTTCGCCTCGTAGCGCTTGTTGGACTCGCCGATGGAGACCTTCACCTCATCGGCGCCGTCGATGACGTGGTTGTTGGTGATGATGTAGCCGTCGGCGGTGGCGACGACGCCGGAGCCGAGGCCCTGCTGCACCTGCTCATTGGGCCGGTTGCGATTCGGGGTGTTGCCGCCGCGGTTGTTGCGGTTGGGGGAGTTCTTCTTGGACGGAGGCGGCGCGGATTCCTCGCGTTCCTCCCGCGGCACGAGCTGGTCGAAGAAGCGGCGGAAGCGCGGATCGTTCATGAAGGACGACATGTCGGGCGCGCGGACGGTCTTGCTCGAATAAACGTAGACCACGCTGGCGGCGGTGCGTTTCACGACGGAGGAGTAGCTGACGCGGTCGGCGGCTTCCCGGTTGATGGGTCGGGAATCGATTTTGAGGGCGAGCGGCGCGGGCTTGGCTTCGGTCGCGGTCTCGGAGGACTTCCCCTTCGCCTCTGTGGCGGCCTTACGCTCGCCCTTCCGCCCCGACTTGCCCTCGGCGGCCCAGAGCGTGAGGCCGGAGGTGCCGCCGAAGGCGAGCAGGAAGGCGAGCAGCGGCAGGAGAGCCTTTAGTAGGAGGTTTGGCTTCATGAAAATGGGATTCGGACGGGACGTGAGTTCCGTGGATGAGACGCGCAAACCGTGGTGAAGTGGCGCGCAATCCGCAAATCCACGTTGCTGGCCCACGGGGAGGCATTCGCCGACGTGAGGGCATTTGCGCATCGGTTTCCGGGGCCATCCGCCCCCGGGGGGGCCGCGGCGCGCTACGGTGCAATTTCGACCGAGACGATCTTCAGGTTGAGCGTGAGCACGGCGGGATTGGTGCCCGACGAGAGGATGAAGCGCTCGATGGAAATGTAGGGCGAACGCTTCTGCAGCGCGTCGTAGAACGCCCGCAGCTGGTCCCAGCCGGCGTTGGTGATGTTGTACTCCGCGGTGTGCACCGCGAACTGCCCGCTCTTCTGCGTCGTCGGCGTGAGTCCCACGCCATTGCGGAGACCGGCTTCCTTGGCCAGCTGGTCGACGGTGGTCACGAGCTGGTTGCCGTTGAGGGTCTTGGCGGGGTCGAGCCGTTCGGCGGTCTTTTTCGCCGCGGCCTCGATCGCAGGGCGGTTGCGGATCCAGAGGTCCTGCGTGGCTAGCCGCGCGGTCGTGGTGCGCGCGTCGCGCAGAAAAGTACCCGCGTGCCGGCCGAAGGCCGAGAGCCACCACAGCACGCCCACCGCGAGAAAGGCCAGCAGCAGCACCTTCTCGCGCAACGCTCGCGTAAGGAAGAAATGACGGATCGCGCGCATCAGGGCGAGGGCTTGGCGGGCGCCGGCGGGGCGGCCGGTTCCGCGAACGCGGCGGCGCGGAACGTGGCGGTCAGGGTAAATTGCGCCTGGTCACCGCGCACGGCCTGCAGAGGAGCTTCAACCTTCTCGATCGTCGACAGCTTGCGCAACGTGGTCTCGTAGGCGTTGACCTGCGAGGCGTTCGTCGTGCGGCCCTCGATGAAGATGGTGTTGAGACCGCGTGTGGCGTCGGCCGACACGCGGGTGAACCAGATGTCAGCCGGCTGCCGCTCGTAGTTTTCGCCCACCAGCTGCAGCAGCATCTCGATCGGGCGTAGCCGCTTGGTCGCGAGCTCCTCGATCTTGTTGGTGAGGTTGTCGACGCTCTCGATCTTCTCGACCACCGGCCGCTGGACGGCGACGCGCGCTTCCCGTGTTTGCTGCCACACCCGGCCGGCCACCAGGGAAAGTTCGCCAATTCCCAGTGCTAGGAGCGAGGCCACCAAGCCCACGCCCGTGCGCCACAGCACGACGTCGCGGCGACGCGCGGCGCGCAGGGCGGTGAGCTCACCCTTGTCGCGCACATCGGCCGCCGCCGCCGCCGCCGGCGGCAGCTTGGAAACGAGTTCCCCGGCGCGGAAGGTGACGGCGCCGTCGGTGCCGGCCGGATCGGGCACGGGAGCCGCCGTTGCCTCGATGACATGGCGGGAGCCGCCGAACGAGTCGATCAGCTCGGACCTCAGCCGCGCGCGGTCGTCGTCGGTTGCGGCGGCATCAATCGTCCGCGTCAGCACCCCGGCGGGTTCGCCGGCCGCGGTCCAGTGGACCGCGGTGATCGAGTCGGGCGAAGTGAGCAGCAACGTGGTGGCGGGTTCAACGGCGGCACCCAGCACCGCGGCGAAACCGGGGATGACCAGTTCGGCTCCGTCCCATTCCGCGACCTGCTCGGCGGTGAACCGCCGGCGGTAGGCGGCGAACAGGAGCGCTTGTTCCGTGCCGGGCCGCCAATACCAGCCGTAGTAAAGTTGGGAGAGCGGGAAGGGGGCCAGGCCCTCCAGCGCCAGCTCGATCTGCCCGGCGGCCTCCACCGTGGTCGCTCCGGCGGTCACCGCCACGGACCGCGTAAAGAACGCGGAGTCGGGCAGCAGCGCCACCTTGGGAGGTGGCGGCCCGGCGCGGAGCAGCGAGAGCGGCGAAGACATGCGAAGGGTGGGAAGTACGGACGAGGCCGGCGTGGAGAACAAGAACGCAAAACACCAGCGCGGCGGACACGTTTCCCGTTCAGCCGCTGGTGAGGGGAGGGTTCTCCACGATTTCGAGCAGCGTGTACGGATATTTCAGGTCGCCGGGCTTAGCGGCCGCGTTGGCCGCTGTGCCGGCGGGGGCGGGGGCGCCGCCGCCGGGCTGCGTCGACGAAGGTGTCGCCGGTGCGGCCTTTTTTTCCGGACGCGTGGCGATAGCCTGGACCGTCTTGGCGCCTCCGGGCGGAGCGACGACGACCGAGACGCGGAATTCATTTTTGCCCTCGCGTACCGTGACGTTGAGCCTGAGCGCGCTAACGGTCGTGGAAAAACCCTGCGGATCCCCCGCCGGTCCCGCGATCCGGCCGACGTCGCCCGCGTTCTGGAAATACCCCGGACCGCTGTAGCGGAAGTCGCCCTTGCCCTGAAGGTAGTCCACGACGTTGCGCGACTGCAGCGGATCGTAGCGGCCCAGCGCGGTGAGGACGTCCTGGCTCGCGCTGTTCAGGTTGGGCTTGGGGAAATCGAGCAGGGATACGCACCCGGCGAACCGGCGCCAATTCTCGTTGGGCCTGCCCTCCTTGTCGTAGAAATAATCCCGCGCCTTCTGGATCGCCGCCAGCTCGTGATACGAGCGCATCGGCCGCCCCGGCGATTCGTAGGGGATCGGGGCCGACTCGTAGTCGGGGCGGACGGGCGAGGTGTAGGTGTGGCCGCGTTTCATCCAGCCCATCATCGCGTCGGCGAGTTCCTCCGCCTCATTCTTCTGGGTGCCCCACGCCATGAACAGGTTCGTGAGCACCTGCGCGTTGATCTGCGGTAGCGGCAGCTTGCCGCTCTCGTCCTCCAGCTGGATCTCCACCGTGCAGCCCTCGCCCGGGGTATAGCCGGCGAAGCCGAGCGGGTCGTTCCAGCCCTCGGCTTGACTGCGGAGTCCGTTACCGGCCTCGCGGAAATCGACGAGCACCGCGAGGGCGACTTCCAGCGCCGAGTACGCCTCCACGCGCAACCTCCGCGCTACGGCCGCGCGCTGGTCCGCCATCAAGTCCACCGCCGCCTTGTCCATGAAGGCCAGCAGCGTGGTCATCGCGAACAGCAGCGTGACCATGACGATCACGATCACGGAGGCGCGCCGGCGTGCCGTCCCGTCGGGTTGGTTGATTCGCGTCCGCATCGTCAGAAGGCCGGCAGGGCCGGTCCGGGCGTCGGCAGTGTGATGACACCCTCGCGGGCGAGCTTGCCGTGGGTGAACTTGAGACGGATCCGCTGCGGCGTGAGCGGCTGGCCCTGCGGGTTGAGCTTGAGGCTGGTCTCGGTCGACCACCGTTTCGAATCGGTGTCATAGTAGTCGTAGGCGAGCGCGGTTACGAACGGAGTGACGATTGTTTCCCGCGGGGTTTGCGTCTCGAAATCTTTCTCCAGCCTAGAGTGCCACAGCAGGACGAGGCCCTCGTTGGGCCGCGCCTGAAGGGAGCAGATCACCTCGGGCAGCGGCTGGTCGGGCCAGTCGAACAGCCGGCTGCCGGCGGGGAGCTCAAAGGTGAGCATCTTCTCCATGAGCCCGCTTTGCGGACGGATCTCCTCCAGCGCGATCGGGGTGACGCCCGAACGGGCCGCGGGCGGCAGCGCCGAGGCGCGCAGCTCGTTTTCCAGAAAACGCGTGACCGCCCGCACGTGTTGGTCGAGGAGCCGGGGCTCGGTGCCGCGGCCCCACAATTCTCCCATGGAAAAAACCATCGTGTTCATCGCGACGAGCAGCAGCCCCACCAGCGCGAGCGCCAACAGGAGCTCGAGCAGCGTGAAGGCGCGCGTGGACCCGGTCCTCATCGCGTCTGTCCTCCGGTTTGGCCGGCCTTGAGCTTGCCCTGCAGTTCGAGGATACGGGTCTTCGCCTCCTCCTTCAGCTTGCCGCGTTCAGCGGCGTCGATGACCCACGTCGGACGCATCACCAGGAACGACTGTGTCATGCGGTCCGGCTCCTGGCGCGCGGGATCGCTGATCTCGCAGGTGAACGCCACGCGGAAGACATCCGCGACGTTGGTCGATGCGATCTCCACGCTCCACCGCGCGCGGTGGCCGGCGGCGGTGACGAACTCGCCGCCTTCCTCGACTTTCTTCCGGTCGGGCTCGTTGAGCACCAGCTGGCGCGCGAAGGCGAAGTCCTCGTTGAGCTGCGCCGCGCGGCCCGCCGTCTCATAGCTGTTCAGCACGTTGAGATACGCGGAGGCCAGCATCACCGCGGCCATGGCAAAGAGCGCCATCGCCATGAGGACCTCGAGCAGCGTGAAGCCGCCTGGAAGAAGCGCGCGGGTGCTCTCAGAACGACGGCGCATTCGGGTCGGGGGGCGGCGGCAACTCGGCGCAGGTCCACGGATCGATGGTGACGGTGCTCACCGAGCCGAGGCGCGCGAACTGCACGCGGAAGGCGCGGCAGGTGCCGTCGCCGTAGAACGGCACATGCGGGACCGGCCGCGATTCGAGCAGCATGCCGCCGACGAGGATCGTGTTGGCGCCGCGTCCGGAGCCGCCGAGGAATTCCACGGTGAGGTCCTGCGCCGTTTCCGGTGAAATCGGAAAGGTCTTCAGCGGGCGCTCCTCGCGGGTGAAGCCGTCCTCGGAGACGGTCGTGGGCGCGACTCCGTCGACGAGGTAGAAATGTTTCTTCTCGGCGTCGAATTTCAGTCGGATCTCATGCTCCGCCCGCAGGGCCGACTTGCGTGCCTCCTGCACCGCCTTCCAGAAAACCGCGCGCGGGGTCGTTGGCTCCGGGGCGAGCAGCCGCGACGAGCCGCCGACGAAGAGTCCTCCCAGCAACGCGATCAGGGCGATGCTCAGCAGGATCTCCAGCAGCGTGAAGCCGCCGGTGGCGGCGGGGCGTTTGCGCGGGCGGCGGAAGGACACGGATCGGCGGCGGAAAACACCGCTCGGCGGGATCCGGCGAAAGCCGGGGCCGGGCGGAGGCTTACTTTTCGCCGCCGGAGCTGGAACTCCAGTTGCCGATGTCATCGGCCGTGCCGCTTTGGCGGTCGGGTCCCTTGGACCAGAGATCGTAGCCGCCTTTGTTGCGGGTACCCGGGTAGGCGTATTGATAAGGCTCTCCCCACGGATCATTGGGAATCTTGCCGTCGGCCACATACGGTCCGAACCAGCGGTCGGCCTTGTTCCCGGGTCGTGTGGCGAGTGCCTGCAGGCCCTCGCTGGTGGACGGGTAGTCGCCCATGTGCAGGCGGTAGGAAACAAGCGCGGTCTTCATGCTTTCCTTCACGAAGATCTCCACCGTGCTCACCTGCGCTCCGCCGAAGATCTTGTCCACGTTGGTGATGGCCAGCCCGGCGAGCAGGCCGATGATCGCCAGCACCACCAGGATCTCAAGCAGGGTGAAGGCGCGGCGAAGGGAACGGCGGCGCGGGCCGCGGGCGGGAAGGTTTTTCGTCATGGGCCGCAAGATGCGCGGGCGCGCCGGCTTGTCGAGACGCGGGGTGACCGCGACTCAGCGCGCCAGCAGGAAAGCAGCGGTCATGACGATCGTCGGCGGCAACGCGGCGACTGCAAGGGCCAGCGGCGCGATGCCTCCAGGGAAATGCCGCGCGAGGATGGCCTGCCCGGCGGGATTGGGCGCGTTGGCGATGACGGTGAGGCCGCCGCCGGTCACGGCGCCCGCCACCACCGCGTATTTCAGGCCGTCGGTGAATCCGGGCACCAGCGAGGCGAGGTAGGTGATGGCGGCGTTGTCGTTGAACGCCGTGAGCGCCACGGCGCCGAGGAAGAGGGGAGTCTCGCCCAGGCGCGTGAGCACCGGCTCGATCCACCACGACTGCAGCCCACCGTGGATGACGAGGCCGGCGAGGAAAAATCCGACCAGCACGGGAGGACGCAGGTCGACCGGGTTCTGGTGGTGCGCGGTGGCCTGGGCGAAGGCCAGGAAGAACAGCAGCGCGCCGACGCACATCACCGGGTGGTGGGCGTTCCAGACCGTGAACGCGAGGAAGGCGACGTGGGTGAGTGTGATCCAAAGAGGAGCCGCGGGCTGATCGGCGTCCGGCTCCGACGCCGCCGGGCTTCCGGAGAGCGCGGCGAGTTCCCGACGGAAGATCAGGAAATAGACCAGCGTCGCGATGACTACGCCCGCCACCGCCCTGAGGCCGAAGTTCGCGAACATGAACCAGAGGTCCCACTTCCAAGGTCCCGCCACCATGATCACCGGCGGAGCCGCGAAGTGCGTGAGCACGCCGCCCACGGATATGTTCACAAACAGCAGCCCGAGGGTCGCGTAGGCTAGTCGCGGGCCCGGGTTGAACGCGTAGAATTGGCGCGAAAGCAACAGCGCGCCGATCGTCATCGCCGCGGGTTCCGTGATCAACGACCCCAGCAGCGGCGCGAGGATCAGGATCGATAGCCACCAGGCCGCCGGCGTGCCCCCTCCCAAGCTCGCCACCGCGCGCAGGCCGCGCTCGGCCAGGTCCAGCACCGGACGCGTAGCCGCGAGGGTCATGATCACCACGACGAACACCGGCTCCACGAAGCTCACCTTGCCGTCGATGTAGCCCACCACGGCGGGCCAGCCCTTGAACCATGTGATCGCCCCTGCCAGCCCGACCACCCAGATGCCGAAGACGGCTTCCACCTCCCCGAAAAAGTGCAGGACCTGTCCCGCAAAGCTCACTTCGCTTTCCGGGCCGGGCCGGGCACGCGCGCGACGCGCGGTGGCGTGCCGTTCCTCGACGACATGGGCCCAGTGGCGGATTTTCGCGGTCAGGAAGGTGTGGAGGATCGCAGCGACAAAGATGCCTGCCGCCACGAGATTGAACGGGTCCGCCGCGGCCCGATGCCGCAGGACGTCCCAGAGCCCCGCGCCCGCCGGATCCCGGTACTGGTCGAGTGGCATGGGAAGCACGGAGGTTCCCGACGCCGCGTTGGCGGCTGAAACGGCTGACGCCAGAACCACGGCCAGAAAGACGAGACTTCGCATCTGCGGACGGAACGTCGGCGCGCGACGGCGTCAACCCCGCCGTGCGATGTAGCCGAGGCCGCCCGCCTCGGGAAATTCCCTAAAGGTCGACGCCCTCCTTCTGCCCGATGCCCCGTTGATACGGCCGCGGTTCCGCCTGGTCAGATTCGGTGCAACAAAAAAGCCGGGCCCAATGGGCCCGGCTTTTTTTGATGGCTTCGTTGCTCAGGCCTTGGATTCGGCCGGGATGCGCATCGCGTAGAACGAGCGATAGACAAAAACCAGCGCGACGAGGAAGAAGAAGCCGCCGATGAGGTTCTTCACGCCCTGGTCCTTCATCGTCACCGCTATCTCCACGGCGAGCAGTCCGAAGAGGGTGGTGAACTTGATCACCGGGTTCATCGCGACCGAGGACGTGTCCTTGAACGGATCGCCGACGGTGTCGCCCACTACGGTGGCGGCGTGCAGGTCGGTGCCCTTCTGACGCAGCTCGACCTCCACGATCTTCTTCGCGTTGTCCCAGGCGCCGCCGGCGTTGGCCATGAAGATGGCCTGGAAGAGGCCGAAGAACGCGATGCCGATCAGGTATCCGATGAAGAAGTACGCGTTGAAGAACGGCAGCGCGAGCGAGAAGCAGAACACCACGATGAAGATGTTCCACATGCCCTTCTGCGCGTATTCCGTGCAGATGCGTACGACCTCCTTGCTGTCCTTGTCCGACGCCGTGGCGGCATCGAGTTTCATGTTCTCCTTGATGTACACGACCGCCCGATAGGCGCCCGTCACGACCGCCTGGCAGGACGCGCCGGTGAACCAGTAGATCACGCTGCCGCCCATGATGAGACCGAGGATGATCTCAGGCTGCACGATGGAGAGCTTGGGGATCACCTGGCCGAACAGGTTCTCGAGGAGGATGATGATGCCGAAGACCATCGTGGTCGCGCCGACGACCGCGGTGCCGATGAGCACGGGCTTGGCGGTCGCCTTGAACGTGTTACCGGCGCCGTCGCCTTTCTCGAGCTGGTACTTGGCGTTTTCGAAATCGGGCTTGAAGCCGAAGTCGCGCTCGATCTCACCCGCGATACCGGGGCGGCCCTCGATCTGGGAGAGCTCGTACACCGACTGCGCGTTGTCGGTCACGGGGCCGTAGCTGTCGACCGCGATGGTCACCGGGCCCATGCCGAGGAAGCCGAACGCCACGAGGCCGAAGGCGAAGATCGGCGCCGCGAACAGGAACTTCTCGGGCATGATCGAGAGCAGCGCGGGGTTCTGCGAGAAGTGGTACGAGACCCACATCAGCACCATGATGCAGAGGCCCATCCAGAAGGCCGAGAAGTTGCCGGCCACGAAGCCAGACAGGATGTTGAGCGACGCGCCGCCGTGCTTGGAGCAATTCGTGACCTCCTTCACGTGGCCGGAGTTCGTGCTCACGAAAACCTTGGTGAACTCAGGGATCAGCGCGCCGGCGATCGTGCCGCAGCTGATGATGACCGAGAGGACCCACCAGAGGCCTGGGTGGATGCCCTTCTGCTGGGCCAGGAGGAAGTAGGAGGCGGCAAACGTGATCGCGATCGATACCGCGGACGTGATCCAGACGAGGTGCGTGAGCGGGGCCTCGTAGTCGAAATCCTTTGCGGCGCCGTATTTCGCGCGGCTCAGGCCCTGGTTGAAGAAGTATGAAACCAGCGAGGTCACGATCATCAGCGCGCGCATCACGAACAGCCAGATGATGAGGATGGCGCAGACGGCGGGGTTGGCGGCGAGGGCGAGGGCGAGAAACGCGATGAGCGCCACGCCGGTTACGCCGTAGGTCTCGAAGCCGTCGGCCGTGGGCCCGACGCTGTCGCCCGCGTTGTCGCCGGTGCAGTCGGCGATCACACCGGGGTTCTTCGGGTCATCCTCCGGCAGCTTGAAGACGATCTTCATGAGGTCCGAGCCGATATCGGCGATCTTCGTGAAGATGCCGCCGCAGATGCGGAGCACGGAGGCGCCGAGCGACTCGCCGATCGCGAATCCGATGAAACACGGCCCGACGAGATCGTTGGGCAGGAAAATCAGGATGCAGATCATGAAGAACAGCTCCACGCAGACGAGGAGCAGTCCCACGCTCATGCCGGAGCGCAGCGGGATGCCGAGGGTTGCCAAGGCGTTGCCCTGGAGCGCCGAGAAGGCGGCGCGGGAGTTGGCGACCGTGTTGATGCGGATGCCGAACCACGCCACGCCGTAGCTGCCGATGATGCCAAGCACCGAGGCCAGTAGGATCACGAGGACGTGCCCGGGCCCCATGTGGGATAGGAACCCGAAGTAGTAGACCATGCACGCCGCGATGAGGACCCACAGGATGCCGAGGAATTTCCCCTGCGTGAAGAGGTAGGTCTTGCAGGTCTCCCAGATGGTGTTGGAGACGCTGGCCATCGACTTGTGCACCGGCAGGGCCTTCGTCTGCTGGTACTGGATCAGGCCGAAGATCGCGCCGATGATGCAGAACACGATTCCGGCGTACATGAGGGTGATTCCACTCATGCCGCCGAGACCGTCGAAGGTGACCTTGGTGAGGTCGGGGATCCTGATGTCGGCTTCGCTTCCGCGAGCGCCGGTGGCGAGGGCCGCAAGCAGCAGGGGAGCAGCCCGGAGGTTCAGTAGCTTTGCGATCATTTAGGGTTTGGGAGCTTGGGGGTTGATGAAGTTACAGACGCCGGACTCCCGGCCGCGCGTCCATGGTCTTGTTTCGCTGGGAAGTATGTGCCTCCCGTTTGCGGGCATCGCGAGTTTTTAGTCGCCTCCACGCCGCGGGTGCAGCCGACCTAATTTTCCTGCGACGAGGGATTAATCTCCGGAGGCGGTATGCCAGCGTTGCACTGGGAAAGAATAAGGGAAAGCAAGAGGAAGAGGGGGTCGGCGCGGATTCGCGCCGCTAGCGGAACTCCCCAGCGAAACGCAGGTGATACAGCCGCCGCGGTTGCTGCTCCCTGCGACAGGGTGCGAGGCGGCAATGCTTTTAGAGCAAGTTATAAGTAGCTAAATCAATTACATCCACATCCGCTACCACCGACTCCCCGGCCACCAGAAGCGATCTCCCGCGAAAAGTAGGTGTGCTCCATCATCATTGTGTGCACGGGATCGCGATCGGGACGCATCGAATAGGTCGTGAATGTTCCTCTCTCCCAAGGTTTTGCCCGCACCAGATCGGTGCTCGTGCAGCCCGAAAAGGACAGCCCTGATGCCACCAGTCCGAGAAGTTGGAATAGATTTTTAAAACGCATGATAAAGAATAGTTTAAATATGATCGGGTAGATTCGTCAGGGCGTCGGCTGAGCAAGGAGTTCGGCGATTTGCCGTCGGAGCTCAGCCTCGGTACGATCCCCGTGGAATCCGCGGTGGATGAAGCGCACCTGGCCGTCGCGACCGAGCAGGAAACTCGTCGGCATCGTCGGTACCTCCACCCGCCGCACCAGACGCTGGGCGTGATCGTGAAGCGTGGGAAAATCCGGGTTCAGCTTCTTCACGAACGCGTCCGCCGCCGCGGGCTTCTCGTCGATTCCCACCGCCACCACGACGAAGCCCTTGGGGCCCAGTTCGCGGTTCAACTTGGCCAGTATCGGGAACGACGCTTTGCACGGCGCACACCAGGACGCCCAAAAGTCCACCAGCACGACTTTGCCTTTCGTCTCCGGGAAGGCGCTGCCGGTCAGCACCTTAAGATCTGCCGGTTCCAGCTTCGGAAATGCCTCCCCTTCCTTCACGGCCCCACGGGTGAACGTCGCCAGGACGAATCCTAGGCAAACCAGGAGCAGGGGATGCCCGCTCCGTCGGGTGTTTGGTGTATCAGGAGACGACATATTGGAAAAATCCCCGGGTCTGGGCGCGGGCGTTATCCGTCACGATCAGCCCTTCGGCCCCGGGAAACGATTGGATGAACTCGATGCCCTTGGGCACGCCGAGTACGAAGGCCGTCGTGGAAAGCGCGCCTGCCTGCAGGCAACTGCCGGTGATGACCGTGGCTTGCAGGCAGCCGTTCGCGATAGGTCTTCCGCTTCGGGGGTCCACGATGTGGCCGTAGCGGCGGCCGTTGATCACGATGCGTCGGATATAGTCGCCAGATGAAGCCACGCCTTTGCCGATCACCGCGATGCTTCCCGCCGTGCTTCCCGGTCGATGGGGATCCTCAAGTCCGATGTGCCACGCCGGCCGATCCGGGGGCTGTCCTGCCGCTTTCAGGTCATGCCCGAAATCCACGAGCGCGCTTGTGATCCCGTGCTGCACGGCGATCTGCGCGGCCATGTCGACCGCGTACTCCTTGCCGAAGCCGCCGAAATCCAGGGCCATGCCCGGCTCCGGCAGAAACACCTTCCCGGGGGCGCGCTGCACTTTTTTCCATCCAACCAGGCGTCGTGCGGATTCCACCTCGGTATCGGAGGGCAGCCGCGGGTCTTCCGCGCGGTAATTCCACAGCCGAATCAGCGGCAGCGCGGTGGGATCGAGCACGCCCTGCGTCATGAAATACAGCGTGTCGCAGAGTTTGAAAAACGCCTCCATCTCCGCGTCCACCGGCACCCACTCCCGGCCGGCAGCAGCGTTGATCTGGCTGAGCAGGGAATCAGGGCGGAAGCGCGAATACTTCGCTTCGAAGCCCATCACCCACGCGGTGACCGCCCGCTCGAATCCTTCCGCCTGGGTCGCGCCGCCCGGGGCCGCGTACTGCACCTCGCAATTCGTCCCGAGCGCTTTGAACGAAAGCCGACGCAGGGGCATTGTTGCGGGACCTCCCGCCGGGGCGGGCGGAGGAGCTCGGTGAGACGGAGCGATATAGGCCACGGAAGTCCCTTGAGATTCTTACCAGCCGAAGCGCGCGCCAACCGTGACGATGTTGGCGCGGCAATAGGCGCTTTGTGGAGTTACCCGATCCGTCCCCCGCATGTCGTAACGTTCGAACGCGGCGTCAAACTGCAGTGATGCCGATGCCTCCCAGACGAGTTTCGCCCCGTAGGTAAAGGTCTGCAGCGCCGAAAGACGGTAATCCGAGGAGTAGAACGGGCCGTTCGGTCTCGGCGGTCCGGAGAGCGGCGTGACCGATGTGCCGTCGAGACGGTAGTGATAAAAACTCGCTGCGCCTTGGTCGTGGAACCGCACCAGCGGGCGTAGGATCCAGCGTTCGCCCAGCTGCTGGAACCACGCGGCCTCGATGGTGTGGGCGTTGGTATCGTAGCTGTCGTGGTAGAACCGGTAGCTGAGTTCGATCGTGCCTTTTGCTTCCGGGAAGGCGCGATTGTAGCCGAGGAAACCGATCCACTTCTCGCGTTCCGCGGGGCGGTTTTCCGCGAAGGTCAGCGGCAGGAAAACGCCGGGGATCACCTCGGTGTTCTTCTGCACGAGCTTGTAGGGATCGGCGAGATAGCCGGTGGCACGGCCCCAGGTGAGGTTGGCAGTGACCGAAGCCCGCGGATCGAGCAACTGCGTGACGCCCGCGATCAGGTCGAGCGAACGCTTGCGCTCCCATCCCTTCTGGTGGAACACGCGCACGTCATCAGCCGTTCCGGCGATTCCGAGCAGCAAGGTGGTATTCTTCTGGTTGAAGTCGGTGAGGGTGTTAAGCGACCAGCCATCAGATACGTAGTCGCTTTCCCGGCTGTTGCCCGCGCCCACCGCCACGTTCACCCCGTCGAACTGGTGCGAGTAAACCGCGTTCCATGCCTTCCGGCGCTCGGTGAGAGACGACAAGGGCACCTGATCGCTGCCGGCGGGCGCCGGTTGTCCGGTCGGGGTGGCGCCGGCGATGGCGTCGATCACGCCGTCGACTTTGAGCTGATCGGCGGTGCCTAGGGATTTCTCGATCGCGACGCCGTGGACCTTCACGGCGACGCGACCGCCCATTTCCGCGTAATCCTGGAATTTGTAGCGGATCGCGTCCTCCGCTCTCGCGATGCGGGCGGTCTGCGAAGCCAGGAGGCAAGCGAGCAGGGCGGACCGGATTCGTGCGGGGAAGAGGGCGTTCTGCGTGGAAAGCATGGAGATGGCGGAAATGAGGTCGGCTTCTGCCCGCAGGCAACGGGAGAATAGACACCGGACGGGTCGTCAGGTGCGGACAAAAGTTACCGCAACCGGCAAAGCGGGCGCGGAGGGAGCGCCGTTTCCGCGGCGAATGTGCGCGGGCGGGGTCGCGCCGGTGCACCGCTCAGGCGGACATGAACCCGAGGTCGGATTTGGGGAAGCGGCCGATGTTGGGCAGGATCACCGGGATGTTGGTGGCGCTGACGCCGAACCAACGGGCGAGCGTCGCGGCGTACTCGTCGACACTTGTCGTGGGAATCCACGTGCCGCGTGCGCCGCTGTCGCTTGGGCCGCCGAGCCGCAGCTCCGGCATCTGGCCGTACATCGCCCCGCCGCGCACCGCCCCGCCTAGCACGAGATGATGGCTGCCCCAGCCGTGGTCGGAGCCGTCGCCGTTGGTATTGTAGGTGCGGCCGAAGTCCGAGCCGGTGAAGGTTGTCACTTGGTTCTCGGCATTGATCTGCGAAAGGGCGCGGTAGAACGCCCCGAGCGAGCGGCTGATGTCACCGATCAGCGTGCTGTGCGCCCCGCTCGTGGTGTTGCCCAAGGTGACTTGGTTGTCGTGGAGATCGAACCCGCCGATGCGAACGAAGAAGATCTGCCGCGTGAGGCCAAGCTGGGCCTGTGCGTTGATCAGGCGGGCCACCATGTGAAGCTGCTGCGCCAACCTCGTGTTCGTTATGCCGTTGAAGATCGCGGCGAACGG
>JAURJO010000090.1 GCA_030832235.1 Verrucomicrobiota bacterium | reverse complement strand
GGTTCCGGTAAGTCGACGCAGATCCCGCAAATGCTGCTGCGTCACGGATTGCTGGGGGAAAAGGGCGAGGTGGTTGTCCTGCAGCCACGACGGCTCGCGGCTCGGATGCTGGCGCGTCGCGTCGCGGAAGAGGCGGGCACGCGGCTAGGAGAGGGCGTCGGTTACCAGATTCGGCTCGAGTCACGGGTGAGCGAACGGACGCGGATCCGATTCGTGACCGAGGGTATTCTGCTCCGGCAGATGTCGTTCGACCCCCGTCTGCCCGGGGTGGCGGCGGTGATCTTCGATGAGTTTCACGAAAGGCATCTGCACGGTGATATCTCGCTGGCGCGTGCGCTTCAGATCCAGCGCACGACGCGACCTGATCTGCGGATTGTGGTGATGTCGGCGACCCTGGAGACCGCGCGGCTGGAGTCTTACCTGGCGCCGGCAGCGACACTTGTTTCGCAGGGGCGGAGCTTTCCGGTGCGGGTGGAGTACCTGCCGCGCGCGGTGGATTTCGAACGGGAGCCAGTCTGGGAGACGGCCGCGCGCGAATGCGAGCGGATCGCCGGGCGCACCGACGGAGACCTGCTCGTTTTCATGCCGGGCGCTTACGAGATCTCGCGCACCCTGCAGGCGCTCGATGCCAGCCGCGCCCTCCGCGGTTTCGCGCTCCTCCCGCTGCACGGTGAACTGCCGGTCGAGCAGCAGGACCGCGCGGTGGCGCGATGCGCGGAGCGAAAGATCATCGTCTCCACCAACGTCGCTGAGACCTCACTCACGATCGACGGGGTGACAGCGGTGGTTGACTCGGGACTCGCGCGCGTGGCGCGGTTCGATCCTCACCGCGGGATCAACACGCTGCTCGTGGAAAAGATATCCGCCGCGAGCGCCGATCAGCGCGCCGGCCGCGCGGGCCGCACGGCGCCGGGCGTCGCGGTGCGGTTATGGACCGAATCCGAGCACGCGAGACGTCCCGCGCAGGAGTTGCCCGAGGTGCGGCGGCTGGATCTCGCGGAGGTGGTCCTCACGCTGAAAGCGGCGGGCGTGGATGACGTGGCCGCGTTTCCGTGGTTGGAGGCGCCGGAGCCGCGGGCCTTGGAGCGGGCGGAGGAGTTGCTGACGGACCTCGGAGCGCTCGAGTCGGCTGGTGGCGGTACGGACGGCGCGCCGGTACGCGGTGGCCGCATCACGGAGACCGGCCGGCGCATGCTGCGTTTCCCGGTGCACCCCCGTTACGCGCGGATGTTCCTGGCGGCGCAGGAGCGCGGGTGCGTGCGCCCGGTGGCGCTGATGGCGGCGCTGACGCAGGGCCGGAGCTTCCTGCTGCGCGGCGTGGATCGTCGGACGGAGGAACTGCGCGAGGAGGTTCTGGGCGAGGAGCTGGCGAGCGACTTTTTCCTGCTGATGCGGGCCTGGCGGCACGCGGATAAGGAACGATACGATCTGGAAGCGTGCCGGAGGCTCGGCATCCACGCGCAGGCGGCGCGGCAGGTGGGACCACTTTTCGCACAGTTTCTCGAGATCGCGGAAGGCGAGGGGCTGGACGCCTCAGACCGGCCGTACCGCGATGATGACGTGCGCAAGTGCGTGCTGGCGGGATTTTCCGACCATGTGGCACGGCGCCTCGACGCCGGCACCCTGCGTTGCGAGCTCGTCCATCATCGGCGCGGCATGCTGGCGCGGGAGAGCGCGGTGGCAAAGGCGCCGCTCCTCGTGGCCGCAGAGATCAGTGAGATCGGCGGCCGTGGCGGCGAGGTGACGGTGTTGCTATCAGTGGCGACTGCGATTGAGGAGTCGTGGCTGGGTGAACTTTTCCCGCGCGACCTGATCGAAACGAAGGGAGTCACGTACGATGAGCAGGCGCGGCGGGTGATCGCGCGGCGCGAGCGGCGATTCCGAGATCTCGTGTTGGAGGCGAAAGCAGGCGGCGACGACGTCCCTCCTGACGCGGCCGCGCGCCTCCTCGCCCGCGAGGTGCTCGCCGGACGGATGCGGTTGGAGGCGTGGGACGAGGCAGTCGAGCAATGGATCACCCGGGTCAACCGTCTCGCTGAGTGGTTTCCCGAGTTGGAAGTCACCCCGATCACCGACGCGGACCGCGCGACGCTCGTGGAACAAGTGTGCTACGGGGAGGCGGGGTATCGCGGCATCAAGGACAAGCCGGTGATGCCAGTGCTGCGCGAGTGGCTCACCGCGGAGCAATTCGCGGTACTCGACGAATATCTTCCCGAGCGGCTGGTCATGGGCAACGGTCGCCGGTCCCGTCTCACCTATCATAAGGAAGGCCCGCCGGTGCTGAGTGCGCGCATCCAGGAACTTTACGGTATCGAAGGGCGCTTCGCGGTCGGACACGGGCGCGTGCCCGTAAAGATTGAGGTGCTGGCCCCGAACCAGCGGCCGATTCAGGTGACGGACGACCTGTCAGCATTCTGGCGCGACATGTACCCGAAGGTGAAAGCTGAACTCTCACGCCGCTATCCGCGGCACGAGTGGCGCTAGGAGGCGGGCGCGTCGTCGCGGTGGGCCGCCCAGAAGCGGCATTCGTCGGAAAAGTCCCGCACCGCGCGCGACTCGCGGGCGATCTCATGGCGCAAGGCGTCGAACGCGTGCCGCCAGCCGGTCGCAGCGAGATCGGCAAGGATCTCGGCGCGGTCCGGCAGGTGCATGAACGTGCGACCGGTGTCATCGCTGAAGTAGCGGTCGCCGAACTCCACGAGCCGCGGGTCCTGCTCACCCCGTTCCCAACGCAGAGCCTCAAGGCGCCAGAGGGCCTGTTCGGTCGGTGAGCAATCGCGGTCGTGCGTGGTGAACAGCAACGGCGCGCCCCGACGGCAGAGCCGGTGCAGCGCGAGCAACGCGCGCCGGCGGTTGGCGCGCCCGGGGATCTGCATCAGCCCGTTGAACATGAAGAACGCTCCTCCGAAGCCGCCGGGCGGAGCGGTGATGCGGGAGGGCGCGGTCGCGTCGTCATGGAGAAAGGTGATGCCGTCCGCCGCGCGCTCCGCCGCCAGGCTCACCGCCTGGTCGACGAGTTCCTCGGCGAAATCGAACGCGGTGAGATTACGGTAGCCAAGTCGCCACAAGCCGAGCGTGACGCGACCGGCACCGCAGCCCGCTTCGAGGAGCGGCGCGGCGGGATCCGTGAAAAAGCGTCGGATCAGCAGCTCCTCCGAAGCCCAGAGCCCGAGCTCGTGCGCCGCCTTCGCGTAATGAACGACGGCGAGCAGGTCGTTGAAGTCGGCGCGAACGATGTCGCCGTCTATGAGACGCGTTTCCACGCGGCGATGAACATCCCGTTGGCCTCCAGCTCGTGCGGCCAGAGGATCAGTCCATTGTTGGCTACGGGGGTGGGCGTCGGGCCGGCAGCGACCGGAGTCCCAACGGGCTCGGGATGCAGCTCCGGGTGGGCGGCGGAGAACGCCTCGGCGACGCCGGTGGTCTCGCTGCGGGTGAGCGTGCAGACGGCATAAACCAGCCGGCCGCCGGGACGTAGTGAGCCCGCGACGTGGTTGAGGAGGGCCAGTTGGGTCGTCGCGAGCTCTCGCACATCCTCCGGCGAGGTCGTCCAGCGGGCCTGCGGATTACGCTGCCAGGTGCCGACGCCGCTGCACGGGGCATCGACGAGGATACCGTCGAAGCGCGTGCCGGTCGGAGGGCGCGCGGACCCATCCCAGAGTGCGGTCCGCAGGTTGAACAGGTGCGCACGGGCGGCGCGACGGCGGAGGACCTCCAAGCGCCGATCATGACGGTCGGTCGCCCAGACCACACCTTTGTTTCCCATCAGATCACAGAGGTGCAGCGTCTTGCCGCCCTCACCGGCGCAGGCATCCCACCACGTCTCACCGGAGCGCGGCGCGCAGGCGAGGCTCACCAACTGGGAGGCGAGGTCCTGGATCTCGAACGCTCCCTCGTGGAATGCCGCGGTGCGGAAAAGATCCTCGCGACCCGTGTAGCGGAGCGCGTCCGGTGCGAGGGCGGATGGCACGCAGTCCCCGAGCTGCAAGGCGAGCTGGGCGCCAGTGCCGGGGCGGGCACGGAGCCAGAGAGCGGGCTCGCGTTGCAGCTGGCGGGCGTGTTCCGGAGAAACCTCCATCTCCTCGCGCACCCAGTCGGGCACGGCGCGGGCGACAAGCGCCTGCGGTTTGATCGCGGAGGGGTTGGCGTCGAATCGTTCCTGTAGAGCCACGGCCTGGGCGATGCGGGCCTGCGGGGCGGCGCGATCCTCAAGCCAGCGCAGCCAGCGGAAGTAGGCGAACACGGCGCGACTGAGCGCGCGGCGAGCGCCAGGACGCAGGTAGCGCCGCGTGGCGAAATAGGCGCGGAGCGCGGTGTCGGCGCGTTCGCCGGGACGAAGGCCCGCGAGCACCTGCGCGGCCTGGTTGAGGGTGGCTTGCTCGAGCATGAATTCAGGTGCGTTTCCGCCAGCGACGGTCGTCGCGCAACTCCAGACGGCGCGTCTCGACGATCGTGCCGGCAACGGCGGGATGAGCGCGCAGGCGCTGGAACGCGGCGGCGTTCACCTTCCAGGTCAGGGCCGTGCTCGCCTCGGCCACAGGGGATACCCGGTCACCAAACGCGAAGGCGAACTCGACGCGCGCGTCGCCCGTCTCGCGGTTCAGAGTGGCACGCAGGTCGTTCAGGAAATCGGGCAGGCCGGGGTGGTCGGGGCGGAGGAGCCAGATGACTTTGCGCACGAGCGACGCCACCTGCGCGTCGAGTGGGTAGCACTCCTTCACATTGATACGTGCGCCCTCCTGGTTGACGATGATGTTGCCCTGCACAAGCACGAGGGCGTTCTCGGCCAGTACGGCGCCGTGGGCCGCGAATGCGTCGGCGAACATGTTTAGCGCGAGCGAGGCCCGGCGAGTGGCGAGCGTGAACGCCATCCAAGGGCGGTTGTCCTTTTTCGAGAGCTTCTTCGCGAGGTTGCCGGCGATGCCGCAGAGGCGGAACTCGGTGCGATCGGGTTGGGCGAGCAGGTCCTCCACGGCGTGCGTGTCGATTGCGTCGGCAAGCCCGAGGTACGAGTTCATCGGGTGGCCCGAGACGTAGAAACCGAGCAGTTCCTTTTCGAACGCCAGCTTCTCGGCCGGGGTGAAATCAGCCGCGGCCGCGGGCTCGGTTTTCGCGGGCGCAGCCTCAGTTTTGTCCGCGGGCTGCGCGCCGGCGGCGCGGCCGCGCGACTTGCGCCCCTTGCCCTCGTCAGGAGCTGGCTCCGCGAGCATGTCGAGGAAGCTGTGCTGGCCGGCAGCGCGGTCGCGGGCCTGCGCGGCGGCACCGGCGAGTGCGGCGTCGATGCCGTCGAACATCGTCTTGCGGGGCTCGCCCGTGTAGTCGAAGGCGCCGGTCTTCACGAGGTGCTCAAGGACGCGCTTGTTGATCGCGCGGCCGTCGATGCGTCGAACCAGGTCCTCGAAACCGGTGAAGGGTCCGCCGCGGTCACGCTCGGCGATGATCTGCTGCGCGGCGAGCTCGCCGACGCCCTTCACGCCGGCGAGACCGAAACGGATCTTGTCGCCCACCGGGGTGAAAGTCTCGCGGGACTCGTTGATGTCAGGCCCGAGCACGGTGAGGCCCATGGCCTCGGCCTCGGCCACGAAGTGCGAAACCTTCTCCGCGTTGCCCAGTTCGGCGGTAAGCACCGCGGCCATGAACTCGACCGGGTGGTTGGCCTTCAGGAAGGCCGTCTGGTAGCTGATGACGGCATAGGCCGCGGAGTGGGACTTGTTGAAGCCGTAACTCGCGAACTTGTTGAGCAGGTCAAAGATCTCGTTGGCCTTCCGCTCGTCGATTTTGTTCACGCGGGCGGCGCCCTCGACGAACTTGACGCGCTCCTTCGCCATGGCATCGGCGTCCTTCTTACCCATCGCCCGGCGCAGCATGTCGGCGCCGCCGAGCGTGTAGCCGGCAATGACCTTGGCGCACTCCATCACCTGCTCCTGGTAGACGATGATGCCGTGGGTCTCGCGCAGGACGGGCTCGAGCAGCGGATGGGGGTAGGAGACCGTCGCGGGGTCCTTTTTCCCGCGGGCGTAATCGGGGATGAACTGCATCGGGCCCGGACGGTAGAGGGCGCCGACGGCGTTGATGTCGTCGATGCTGGAGATGCCGACGAGCTTGGAGGCGTTCTGCATGCCGCCCGACTCGAGCTGGAACACACCGATGGTGCGGCCGGAGTTGAGCAGCGCGTAGGTGCGCGGGTCGTCGAACGGGAGGGATTCGATGTCGAAGCGCGGATCCTTGGTGCGCCGGATGTTGGCGACCGCGTCGGAGACGACCGTGAGCGTCTTCAACCCGAGGAAATCCATCTTGAGCAAGCCGAGCTTGCCGACGGCGTTCATGTCGTACTGCACGGTGACGTCGCCCTCCTGCAGGGTGAGCGGCACGAACTCCTCGAGCGGCGTATCAGTGATGATGATGCCGGCGGCGTGCTTGCCGGTGTTGCGCACCATGCCCTCCAGCACGCGCGCCTGGTCCATGATGCGCTTGGCGACGGGATTACGGGCGACCTCGTCACGCAGTTCGGCGCTCTTGGTCATGGAGTCCTCAAGCGTGATGTTGAGCTCGTCGGGAATCATCTTCGCGAGACGGTCGGCCTCGGCGAACGGCAGGTTGTGCACGCGCGAGACGTCACGGATGACCATCTTGGCGCCAAGCGTGCCGTAGGTGATGATGTTGGCCACGCAGGCGTCGCCGTACTTGCGCCGCACGTAGTCGATCACCTCGCCGCGACGGCGCATGCAGAAGTCGATGTCGAAGTCGGGCGGTGAGACGCGCTCGGGGTTGAGGAAGCGCTCGAACAGCAGCTTGAAACGGATCGGGTCGAGGTTGGTGATCGCCAGGAGATAGGCGACCAAGCAGCCGGCGCCGGAGCCGCGGCCGGGGCCGACAGGAATGTCCTTTTCGCGAGCCCACCGGATGAAGTCCCAGACGACGAGGAAGTAGTCGACGAAACCCGTGACGCTGATCACCGCCAGTTCGAAGCCTAGACGCACCGCCAATTCCTCCTCAGTCGAAAGTCCGGAATAGTCGGGCGCCACGGGTTTCTGCCCGGGCGGCAGGCCAGTGAAACGCGCGAGACGCTCGGCGACGACGGGCCGCGCGGAGACCGCCGCGTGGTCGACGCCGTAGCGGCGCTGCAGGCCCTCGATGCAGAGATCGCGCAGATAGCCGACGCGATCCGTCTTAACCTCCGGCGGCAGCGGGTAGCGCGGGTAGCGCTCGCTGCCCTTGGGGAAGGGGATCGCGAGGTCGCACATGTCGGCGACGAGGCGCGTGTTCGCGAGCGACTCCGGCACCTCGGCGAAGAGGCGCGCCATTTCCTCGGCGGACTTGAGGTAGAACTCCTGGCCGGTGAAGCGCATGCGCTTCTCGTCCTCGATCTTCGAGCCGGTCTGGATGCACAGCATCGCGTCGTGCGGGCCGGCGTCGCTGGAGCGCACGTAGTGAACGTCGTTCGAGCAGATGACCTTGAGCCCGAACTCCTCCGCCAAGCGGAGCAGACCGGGAATGATCTTCTTCTGCTCAGGCAGACCGTGGTCCTGGATTTCGACGATGTAGTTCTCCTTGCCGAAAATCTCGACGAAACGTCCGCAGGCGCGGCGAGCTTCCTCCTCGCGATCGTGCAACAGGTGCTGCGGCACGAGCGAGGCGAGGCAGCCGGTGAAGCCGATCAAGCCCTCCGCGTGGCGCGCGAGCATGCCAAGGTCGGTGCGGGGCTTGTAATAGAAACCCTTCAGGTGCGCATCGGAGACCAGTTTCAGCAGGTTCTGGTAGCCCTTGAGGTTCCGCGCCAGGAGGCCGAGGTGGAACATCGACTTCCCCTCCTCGTCGGAGCGGCCATGCTTCTCCAGGCGCGAGTTCTCCACGAGGTAGAGCTCGCAGCCGATGAGCGGCTTCAGGCCCTTGGCCTTGGCTTGATTGTAGAAATCAATCGCGCCGTAGAGATTGCCGTGGTCGGTAAGCGCGATCGCTGGCATCCCGAGCTCCACCGCGCGATCCATG
>JAURJO010000089.1 GCA_030832235.1 Verrucomicrobiota bacterium | reverse complement strand
TCCCCCGCTTGCCGCCCGTCGGTTGCACATCACCCTCGGCCCGTGCCCGCCCGCCTCGCGTCGCCCGCCCCATTCTCCGTCGTGCTCCTCGCCGCCGGGCGGTCCACGCGGATGGGACGCGACAAGGCTCTGCTTCCTCTCCGCGGCCGCCCGCTGTGGCGGCGGCAGCGCGACGTCCTCCGCGCCGCGGGCGCCGGCGAGCTGCTGTTGTCCGCCCGGCCCGACCAGCGTTGGGCGCTGCGCGCCGCCGGCTTCACCGCCATCGTGCATGATCCGGAGCCGGATCGCGGACCGCTGGCGGGAATTGTCGCCGCCTTGGAAGCCGCCGCGCACAACCGTGTCGCCGTGCTGGCGATCGACCTGCCGCGCCTGCCCGCGCGTTGGATCGCGGAACTCGCCGCAGCCTCGACGGAAAACTGCGGCGTGGTAGGGCGCCGCGGTCGCACCTTTGAGCCGCTGGCGGCCGTTTATCCGAGAAAGATGCTGCCCCTCGCCCGCGCGGCGCTGGCCCGCGGCGACCTCGCGCTCCAACCGCTGCTGCAGACTGCCGTCGACGCCGGCCTTCTGCACGTGCGGCGCATTGCCGCCCGCGAGGCACCTTGGTTCACAAACTGGAACACGCCGGCGCTTCCCTGAAAACCTGAGCCTTCGGAGGGTACCCGGCCGCGGCTCCACGGTACGACTTTCGTCCGGAAATGCCGGCCAAACTTTCGTCAAGAAACGCGTGCGATGTAGCCGAGGGCGCCCCCCTCGGATCTACCAACATTCCTTCCGCAAGTCCCCTCACTCCCTCTCGCTCCTTGTCCTCCGTAGGGCGTCGGGCTCACCTTATGATCCGAGGCAGACGGCCTCGGCTACATCGAGTCCGGCTCATCCGTGTTCCTCCGAGATTGACCCCTCGCGGAGCTATTCGGAAGCGATCTTGAAAGACGCTTCGGTTGCGGCGGAGCCGCGCTGGGGCTACCGCGAACGATGATCCTTCTGCAGGGCTCGCCGGAGTTTTTCCCGCGCGCGGGCGACGCGGGACTCCACGGCCTTCGGCGTCGTGCGAAGTACCGCGGCGATCTCTCCCTGTGAAAGCTGCTCGAACTCGAAAAGCACCAGCGCCTCGCGGAGCTCGACCGGCAACGCGGCGATGGCCGCCTGCACCGCGTCGACGCGCTCGGCCCGTTCCATCGCGCCCGCGCCACCCGTGATCTTCCCGGAATCACCGCCGGACTCGAGCCACGCGCCCAGCTCGACCGACGGGCGAAGCCGCCACCAGCGCAGGCGGTTGCGGGCGAGGTTGACGGCGATGGTCAGCAACCACGGACGGAATTCGGCGCCAGGACGAAAATCCTCCCGCCGCTGCCACAGACGCACGAAGGCCTCCTGCGCCAACTCTTCGGCCTCGGCGGCGTTTAACACCATGCGCGCCACCACGGATTTCACCGGACGCTCCCACCGCTCCATCAACGCCGCGAACGCGACCTCATCGCCCGCACGGACCCGCTCCATCAGGAGCCGGTCCTCTGCCGCTGCGGCGGGGTCTGCGGCGGGCGAAGTCACGGCCCCACGCGCAGATTCGGCGCCCCGTGGTGCGGATGACCCTCCACGCGCGGCAGCACCAGCGCGAGATAGCGTTCGCCCTGCGCGGGCGGCATGAGCGCCGCCACCCGCCGGAAATGGACCTTCATCGCGTCGACGCAGGTCCGCTCGAGCTCCGCGACTTCACCCGCCGGGGCCCGGCGCTCGCGCGCCGCGATGATCGCCGCGCAGTGACGCCCGCATTCGACGCTGAAATCCTCGTGCAACCGGCGGATCGCGGTGAACTCCGCGTCGGAAAGACGGAACTCCGCGCGCAGCCAAGCCAGCGCGTCACCGTCGCGCTCCGCCTCGTGCAGGGCGCGGTCGCCTCCGAGCACGAAGCCCGTGCCGAAGGCGGCGGCACAGACGGCCACCACCAACGCTACGGTAATGAGAATATTGCGCACGCGGTGATCCCTCAGCGCCGCGCCACCAGCCGGGCGTCGAGCCCGCCGATGTACTCCTCGGCGAGGCGCGCGCTCAACGCGGCGTCGCGGGACTTCGCCCAGCCGCGACCGCCCGCCGCCCCGCCGGCGACGGCCACCACGACGACGAGCCCCAACGCGACGGCATGCCGCCGCGCGAACTCGGGCCACGTCGCCACCGCTGACCGCGCGGCGATGCGCTCACGCACCCGGGCGCGAAATTGCGGATCACGCGGCGCGTTCACGCGCCACTCCCGCAAACGCGGGGAAAGGGAATCGGAAGAAACCGGCATGAGAGTAGTTGCTTTACCCCTATTAAACCCCGCCCGCCGAAATCCCGCGAAAAAAATCCGGGGGATTCGCGGATCCGGGGGTTAATGGAGATAGTAACCTTCATCATGAACACCCACCGCCTCCTCCTCACCACCCTTGTTCTCGCCGGCCTTACGGCGACCCGCGCATTCGCCGCCGATAAACCGGCCGCGACCAAGACCGACGCCGAGATCATCAACGCCGCCCGCGCCAGCTACCCGCTGAAAACCTGCCTCGTCTCCAACGAGCCTCTCGGCAGCATGGGAGAAGCGGCCGGCTACATCCACCGCGCCGCGGGCAAACCCGACCGCGTCGTTTTCTTCTGCTGTGAGGGCTGCTCCGACGACTTCAAGGCCGACCCCGCGAAGTTCCTGAAGAAGGTCGACGAGGCGGCCGCGAAGAAGGCCAAGAAGTAATCCCGGCGCCGATGCGTGTCCGCCGCGCCTTGCTTTTCGCGTTCGCGGCGGCCGTCACCGCCGCGGGCGCCCCGGAGGATCCGGCTCCGCTCTTGTCAGCGGTGGCAAGGACTCCCGCGCTCGAGTCGGCCCGCCGTCGGATCGACGCCGCGCAGGCCCGGGCGGGGGCGGCGGGACGCCTTCCCGATCCGGAGGTCGAGGCGATGGCTTCCCGCGTGAACAGCGGCGCGATGGGCGACGACCGGTCGATGTGGGAGTTCAACCTCCGCCAGCCGCTCCCGCGCCGGGGCGAACGCGCCGCGGACCGCGAACGCGCCACCGCGGCGGTCTCGATGGCCGAGGCGGAACTCGCGATGATCGCCGGCGATACAGCCGCCGACGCGGCGATGGCGCTCGCCGAAGCCGAGGGTGCGCGCGCCCGGGTGACCCTGCTCGAGACCCAACGCAGCCGCCTCGGCACCGCCCTGGCCAGCCTCGACGCGCGACTGGCCGCGGGTGCGACGGTCAAACTGGCTGATCGCCTGACGCTGCAGTCGCGGATCGCGGCATTGGAACTCGCGCTCGAGGAAACGCGCCGCGGCGCGGCCGACGCCGAGGCCGCCGCGCGCATGCACCTGGCCCTCGCCTCCGAAACTCCGCTCCCGTTCTTCGCCGCACCGGAAATCTCCACGATCCGCGCCGACGGCTCACCGGCGGTCACTCTAGCGGAGGCCCGTGCCGCCGAAGCTTTGGCGACCGGCCGTATGGCCCGCGCCGGAGCGAACCCGATGACGGCCGTGGGCATCCGCTTGGAACGCGAGGGCGGCGGATCCTCGGCCCAGGACACCATCGGCTTGGCGGTTTCCTCGGAAATCCCGTGGCGCAGCCGCGGTTACGCGCGCGCCGGATCGCGCGCCGCGGAAGCCGAGCGCGCGGCGGCGCAGGCGGAGGGCGAGACCGCCCGCCGGCGCGTCACCAACGCGACCGGACGCGCCGAGCGGGCCGAACAACTTGCCACCGTTGCCCGAAAACTGGCCGCCGACACGCGCACTCGACTCGAAACGGAACACGAGATCCTGAGCCGCACCGTCAGCGTCGGCGCGCCATCCGGCATGGGTGGTGACTCCGCGGTGCTGCACGCGGTCGACATCCTGGAGCGAACCTCGGAGACGCAGCTCCGGATCGTCGAGGCCGAGACCGCGGCGCGCGTCGCTCGGGCCGAACTCTGGCGCCATGTGGCGGCCCGAAAACTCCTCGATTCAGCAACCCGCCCCGTTTCTCCGCCATGATCCGCCACGTGCTCATCTTTCTCGGAACTTTCGCCCTCGGTGCGGCCGCCGTGCTGGTGATGCGCACCGCCCGTCATGACCCCCACTACGGCCACCCGATGGAAACCCCGCCGGCGGCCGCTCCCGCCCCTGCCGCGGCTCCGCCCGTCGCCTATGAAAACGCCTCGGCTCCAGCCGGCGCCAAACCCGTCAACACGATCTGCGCCATCTGCGGCATGGCGGTGGACCCGAAACTTCCGACCGCCGTCTATCAGGGCCAGGTGATCGGCTTCGGCTGCCGGATGTGCGCGCCGAAGTTCAAGGCCGACCCCGATAAGTACGGACCCGCCTATCTGAAGAACGAGCGGATGAAGTCCGGAGGCACGCCATGATCTGGAAGGGTTGGATGACCGCGCTGGCCGGCCTCACGACGGGAGCCGCGGTGCTCCTGCTGCTGCCGGAGGAAACCTTGTTCACGCCGGTGAGGCCGGAAACCGCCGCCGCGCCCAGCCAGACCGGCGAACGTTATGCCTGCCCGATGATGGACTTCATCGGCACACGCCCCGGCGATTGCCCGGTGTGCGGCATGCGGATGACCAAGGTCACCGCCGGCGAACTGACCGCGGAACAGCAGCGGCGCATGGGGATCGAGCTCGCAAAGGCGACCGAGGGACCCGCCACGGCCACCGTGCGCGCGTATGGCGCGGTGCGCTACGACGAGCGCACCCTGCAGGTCGTCACCCCCCGCGTGGCCGGCCGCATCGTGAAACGCCATCCCGCCGCGCTACACGCCGGCGAGATCGTCGCGGCCGGAGCTCCCGTCATCGATCTCTACAGCCCGGAGGTCTTCGCGGCCCAGGCGGAACTCGCGGCGGCGGTGAAATTGGCCGACGCCCACACGATCCACGCGCTCGTCGAACGTTTCATGCGCTGGAATCTGCCGGCCGTGGGCGCGGCGATCATCGGAGGCGGAGCGCCCGTCGACACCGTCACGATCACCAGCCCCTACGCCGGCCTGATCATCCTTCCGTCGGAAGGTGCCGGGATGTCCGCCGCGAAGCTCCCCAACGTGGGCCAGGAGGTCATGGCCGACACTCCACTCCTGCGCCTCGTCGAGCCGCGTTCCTTCATGATCTCGGTGCACGTTCCGGAAGCGCGCGCCCATTGGCTGCGCCTCGGCCAGCCGGTGAAACTGTCGTCCGACGACCGCGGCGAACTGACGAGCGTCAAGGCCACGCTCGCGTGGCTGGCGCCGGAACTGGATCCGGCCATCCGGGCCCGCGAAATCCATCTCCACCTCCGCGACCCCGAAGGTCTGCTGCTCGCAGGCAGTCTCGTGGAGGCCCGCATCGCGGTGGCGCTCGACGCCGATCTGCGCGCGGCGGATCCGTCCCGGACCGAGCCCGCGCGCTTCACCCTCGTGCCGAAGGCGGCCGTGCTCTCGACGGGCGTGCGGCATGTGGCGTGGAAAGTCGCGGGGCGACGGCCCGACGGCAGCCTGACCTTCACCCTCGCGCCGCTCGCCCTGGGGCCGCGTCTCGAGGATCAGGCCGGCAACGACGTCTTCATCGTGCGCGCCGGCCTGCAGCCGGGCGACGAGGTCGCGGCGCAGGGAGCCTTCCTCATCGACAGCCAGGCCCAGTTGGCCGGAACGCCCAGCCTGCTCTTCCCGCGCGGCGCCGCCGCGCCGGTCCACCGCCACTAGGCCGCAAACGGCGGACTCTTCGCGGGTGCATCCCACCGCCGGAAAACGAATCCCTTTATTCCCGTGATCGCTGCCGCCATCCGTAATCCACTGCTAACGCTCGCCGCCACGCTCGGGCTGGCGATCGCGGGGCTGTGGGCCTGGCGGCACGTGCCGGTCGACGCGATCCCGGACCTGAGCGACAACCAGGTCATCGTCTGGGCCGAGTGGCCCGGCCAGAGCCCGCAGGACATGGACCTGCAGGTGACGTCGCGGCTCACGCGCGAGCTGCAGGGGCTGTCCGGCGTACGGACGGTCCGCGGGATGTCGCTCTACGGCGCGAGCTACCTGTACGTGATCTTCGAGGAGCGGCGGGACCTGTACGAGTGCCGCACGCGCGTGCTCGAAAGGCTTGCGCAACTGCAGGGCGTGCTGCCGCCGGGCGTGACGCCGCGGCTGGGACCGGACGCGACGGCGATGGGGCAGGTGTTCGCGTTCACGCTGCAGGGCCCGCGCGACACGGAGACGCGCCGCCGTATCCTCGATCAGCTGGTGACCCCGGCGCTGCGCGCCGTTCCCGGGGTCGCGGAGGTCGCGCCCGCCGGCGGGGTCGTGCGCGAGTACCAGATCGATGTCGATCCGGTGCGGATCGAGGAGCAGGGCCTGACGCTCGACATGCTCATGATGGCGGTGCAGCGCGCGGGGCGCGACACCGGCGCGATGAGCGTCGAGCGCGCGGGGGTGGAGACCATGATCCGCGCCACGGGCTTCACCCGCTCGGTGACCGACGTGGAGAACATCGTGATCCGCGGGGACCGGACAAAAGGCGCGGGCGTGCGGCTGGGCGAGCTCGCGCGGGTGGGCGTGGGAGGCCAGTTCCGGCAAGGCCTGCTCGCCGACGCGTCGCAGGAGCAGGTCGGGGCGATCATCGGCCTCCGCGTGCGCGAGGACCCGCGCACCGTGATCAACGCGGTGAAGCGCCGCCTCCTCGAACTCGGACCCGCCCTCGCGGCGGAGCAATTGGCGGTGATCCCGTTTTACGACCGGTCGCGGCTCATCCTGGAGACGACGGAGACCCTTTCCTCGACCCTAAGGGAGGCGGTGGTGACGACGGTGATCGTCGTGGTCGCGTTTCTCCTCCACTTCCGCGCGAGCCTGGCGGTGGCCGTGAGCCTGCCGCTCGGCATGCTGTTCACGTTCCTGGCGATGTGGGCGTGCGGCGTGAGCGCCAACATCATGAGCCTCGCGGGCATCGCGATCGCGGTCGGCGTGATGGTCGATTTCGGGATCATCATGACCGAGAACATCACCCAGCACCTCGTCGACCTGCGCGAGAAGTGCCGGCGGGAAGGACGGGCGGCGCCGGCCTCTCCGTTCGACCCGGAGGTGACGGAAACGGTGGTCACGGCCGCGCGGGAGGTCGCGCGGCCGCTGTTCACCTCGGCGGCGACGACCGTGATCGGCTTTCTCCCCGTTTTCGCGCTGCAGGACCAGGCGGGACGATTGTTCGCTCCGCTCGCGCTGACCAAGACGCTGGCGATCAGCGGCGCGGTGGTGAGTGGGGTGTTCGTGGTGCCGGTACTGTGCCGGCTGCTGCTGCCTCCGTGGCAGATGAGGCGCACCGTCCTGTTGGCGGCGGCGGGTCTCGCGGGCGGGGTAGCGTTCGGGTGGTTCATCCGCGACGGCTGGTCGCTGCCGCTCAACTACGGCCGTGAGGTTCTGACTGTGCCCGGGTGGTTGTTCGCCCCCCTGTTCGCTGCGCTGGTTTCCTCCACGGTTTGGCGGCTCGGCCGCGAGAACGTCGCGAACTACGAGGAGAATCCGGCCAGCCGCGCGATCCACTTCGCCTACGAGTGGGCGTACGTGCGCATCCTGCGCCACCGCGTGCTGTTCACCGTCGCGATCGTGACGCTCGCGGCCGGCGGCTACCTGCTGGGTCTCGGTTGGCCGGTGCTGCGCGAGCCGTTGCGCGCGGTGTTCGCCGCCGCCGGCGCCGATCTCGCGCTGACCCGCCTCGATCACACGATGACCCGGGCCTTTCCCGGCGTGGGTTCCAGTTTCCTGCCTCCGCTCGACGAAGGCGCGTTGCTCTTCATGCCGTCGCTGCCGGCCGGAGCCGGGCTCGCGGAAACCCAACGCGTGATGACCACGCAGAACCGCCTGATCGAGTCGGTCCCCGAGGTAGCGTCGGTCCTTGGCAAGATGGGCCGCGCCGAGACGGCCCTCGATCCGGCGCCGATCGGGATGATCGAGACGGTCGTGCAATTGAAGCCGTACGCGGATTGGCCCCTGCATGATTTCCCGCGGGACGACGGCAGCGTGGAGCGCCGGCCGCGCACGCTGGCCGAGGTGCGGGCGGCGCTGGCGGCGGTGTCGGACATTCCCGGCGTGGCGCCGAGTTGGCTGCAGCCGATCGAGACCCGCGTGGTGATGCTCTCGACCGGTATCCGCAGCCTCATCGCCCTGCAGGTGCTCGGCGACGACAACGACGCGCTGGAGCGCTTCGCCGAGGCCGCCGAGAGAGTGATCGTCGGCACCCCGGGAGCGACGGACGTCCAGATGCAGCGCGAGGGCGGAAAACCTTACGCGGAAATCCGCCTCGATCCCGCCCGCCTCGCGCGCTTCGGGCTCTCCAAAGAGCAGGTGATGACAGCGGTGGAGTCGTCCCTCGGCGGCATGGCCGTGGCCTATTCGGTGGAAGGCGCGCTGCGTTACCCGATCCGGATCCGTTACGCCCGCGAGCGGCGCGACGACGACGATGAACTCACCCAAGTGCAGGTACCCGCCGCGGAAGGCCATGGCGCGATCCCGCTTTCCAGCCTGCTGGCGGCCCCGCTGGTGCACGAGATCGAGACGGCGGACACCGCGGCGCTGCTGGCCGCGCTGCCGCTCGCCGCGCAACGCAACTTCACAATCC
>JAURJO010000088.1 GCA_030832235.1 Verrucomicrobiota bacterium | reverse complement strand
GGAGCGGTAGCGGGCGACCTGGGCGCGGGCGGTCTCGAGCTGCACCTGCGCCTTCTTGAGGTCGGCCTCGGCGGTCTGGAGGGCGTTCTGGAACGGACGCGGGTCAACCTCGAGCAGGGGTTCGCCGGCGGCGACATCCTGACCCTCGCGGATCACGCGTCGCTTGAGGGTGCCGGTGACTTGAGAGCGGATGGCGGTGGTTCGGATGGGTTCCACGGCGCCGATCGCCTCGAGGGAAAGCGGCACGGTTTTCTTCTCCGCCTTCGCCACGAGGACGGGAGCGGCGCCGCCGCCCTTGCCGGATTTGCCGGACTTGCCGCCGCCCGCGGGCGGGGCTTCGCCGCAGGCGCCGAGGAAAAAGGCGAGGGGCAGCGCTGCCAGAAGGGCTGGAATTTGGGACGAGGGGAGACGCGGGATCATGCGGAAGGGGTTCGGCGCGGACGAGGGCGGCCTCGGGATCGGACGACGCAGGCCACGGTGGTACTGACGCGCGGGCTTTGTCAAAGGCGCGCCGCTTCGCCCATTGATTTTTCCCCAGGAACGACGGGCCCTGACGTGCCGAAAACCTTTTCCTTGCTCACTCCCGTGGCGGGGATTTCGCTCAGGGCCATTTTTCCTGATGAAAGTCCTCGTCGCCGACAAAATCTCTCCCAAGGGGGTTGCTTTGCTGCGCCAGCAGCCGGGCCTCGAAGTCGTGGAGGCGTACGGATCCTCTCCCGAGAAAGTGCTGGAGTTGGTCAAGGATGTGCACGCGATCGCAGTGCGGTCCGAGACCAAGATCACGGCGGAGGTCTTCGCCGCGGCGCCCTTGCTGAAAGTGGTGGGCCGGGCCGGGGTCGGCGTGGACAACGTCGATGTCGAGGCCGCCACGAACCACGGCGTTGTCGTCATGAACACCCCGGCGGGCAATACGATCGCGACCGCCGAGCTGACCTTCACCCATATCCTCTGCGGGGCGCGTCCCGTGCCGCAGGCCGCCGCCTCGATGAAGGCCGGTCAGTGGGACCGGAAGTCGTTCTCCGGCATCGAGCTTTTCCGCAAAACCCTGGGTATCGTCGGTCTCGGCCGCATCGGCGGCGAGGTTGCCAAGCGTGCCCAGGCGTTCGGGATGCGCGTGCTCGCCTTTGATCCGTACCTCGCCCCGAGCCGCGCCAAGGCCATGCAGGTCGAGGGCGTGACGCTCGACGAGCTCCTGCGCCAGTCGGACTACATCACGGTGCACATGCCGCTGACCGACGACACCAAGTACATGATCGACGAGGCGGCCTTCGCCAAGTGCCGCAAGGGGCTACGCATCTTCAACTGCGCCCGCGGCGGCATCATCAAGGAGACCGCGCTCATCGCCGCGCTGAAGAGCGGCCAGGTGGCCGCCGCCGGTCTCGACGTGTTCGAGGACGAGCCGCTCGCTAAAGACAGCGAGTTGCGCAGCCTGCCGAACGTCGTCCTTACTCCTCACCTCGGTGCCTCCACCGCCGAGGCGCAGGAGTCCGTGGGCATCGAGATCGCCGAGCAGATCGCCGACGTGCTCAAGGGCGGCGTCATCCGCAACGCGGTCAACGTGCCCTCGATCGACGCCGCCACGATGCGCGTCCTCGGGCCGTACCTCGATCTCGGCGCCAAGCTCGGGACGCTCGTGCAGCAGATCGCCCCCGCCCAGATCGCGCAGCTCCGCGTCACCTACTGGGGCAAGCTCGTCGATCTCGACACCAACGCGGTCACCCGCTCGATCGAGCGCGGTTTTCTTCGGCGCATCAGCGGCGAGAGCGTCAACTTCGTCAACGCCCCGGTGGTGCTTGAGCGGCTCGGCATCAAGGCCGAGGTCGTGAAGTCCTCCGACGAGTCCGATTACAGCGAACTCATCGGAGTGGAGGCCGTCGCGGCCGACGGTACCAAGCATTCCGCCCTCGGCACCCTAATCGGCAAGGCAAACCAGCCGCGCATCGTCGGCATCAACGGCCGCGAGGTCGAGGTCGCCGCCGACGGCAAGCTCCTCGTCCTCGAGAACGTCGACCAGCCGGGCATGGTCGGGACGGTCGGCTCGATCCTCGGTCGCGCCAACGTGAACATCGCCGACATGTCGCTCTCCCGCCTCACCCCCGGTGGCACCGCCTACATGGTTGTGCGCGTCGACACTGAACCGGCGGAGGACGCCCGCCGGGAAATCAAGAGCCACTCCGCGATTCGGATGGCGAAGTTTGTGCAGCTGTAACCGGGTTTGATGAGTTCGGTCACCCTCATCGCCGTCGTGGCTGGGTACTTCCTTGGTGCCCTGCCTTTCGGCTATCTCGTCGCGAAGGCGAAGGGGGTGGACATTTTCTCCGTCGGCAGCCGCAACCCCGGCGCCACCAATGTCCGGCGGGTCCTCGGTCACGGTCCGGGAAACCTCGTGCTGTTCCTCGACGCCGCCAAGGGCGCCGCGGCCGCGGGTTGGCCTCTGTGGTTCTCCGGTGCAGTCGCGGGCGAGAGCGCCGCTATCACCGGTCTCGTGGCGGCGATCGTCGGTCACAGCTTCTCCTGCTTCACCGGCTTCCGCGGAGGCAAGAGCGTCGCCACCGCCGCGGGCGGTTTCGCGGTCGTGTTTCCGCTCGGCGCCGCGATCGCCCTCGGGGTGTTCGGGCTCACGCTCGCGGTTTCGCGGTACGTTTCCCTTTCGTCGATGCTCGCCGCGGTGACGCTCGTCATCTCCGCCGTCGCGATGGCTCGTTCGCTGGTCGTCGTGATCGTCACCGCCGCCATCGCCTCTTTCGTCATCCTGCGTCACCGCGCCAACATCTCGAGGCTGGTGGCTGGAACGGAGTCCAAGGTCGGCTCCAAGCCGCCCGCCGCACCGTCGTCCCCGGCATGAGCAATCCCGTTCTCAACATCGGCATCTGCGGTTTTGGCACCGTTGGCCAGGGCGTCTGGAAACATCTTTCCTCCAACCGCGCCCGGCTTGAGTCGCGCCTGGGTGTGCGCCTGAACCTAGCACGCGCCGCGGTCCGCGATCTCAACCGTCCGCGTGACGTGCGCATCCCGCGGCGGCTGCTGACCGATGACGCGCTGTCGATCGCGCGCGACCCCGCCATCCACATCGTCTGCGAATTGATGGGCGGCACGACGACGGCGCGGCAGGTGACGCTCACCGCGCTGCGCGCCGGCAAG
>JAURJO010000087.1 GCA_030832235.1 Verrucomicrobiota bacterium | reverse complement strand
GTTAAGAACGGCGTGAATTACTTCGGTAAGAAAAACTGGCTCGGCTCGTTCGTGGTGCCGCACGCCGTGGTGAACGACCTCGCGTTCCTCGACGTCCTGCCGCCACGCGACCGGCGCGCCGGCCTCATCGAGGCCCTCAAAGTCGCGCTGGTGCGTGACGGTGCGTTCTTCGAGTTCATCGCCGCGCGCGTGGCGGCGCTCGCGCGCTTCGAGCGCGAGGCGTACGAGGCCGTCATCCGCGAGAGCGCGCGGCAGCACCTGGAGCATATCGCGGCGGGCGGTGACCCGTTCGAGCGCGGGTCGGCGCGGCCGTTGGATTTCGGCCACTGGGCGGCGCACAAGCTGGAGCAGCTCTCGGAATTTCGCGTGAGCCACGGCGAGGCGGTCGCGGTCGGCATGGCGATCGATCTCATTTACGCGCGCCGCATCGGTCTGCTGCCGGAGACCGTCGCCGAGCGGATCCTCGGGGTCATCCGCGGCCTCGGCTTCGAGCTTTTCGCCCCGGTGCGCGAGATCCGCTCCTCAAGCGGACGCCAGGACATGCTCGACGGACTCGAGGAGTTCCGTGAGCACCTCGGCGGCCGTCTGACCATTCCGATGATCCGCGCGCCCGGTGACCGCCTCGAGGTCCACGAGATGGACGGCGCCGTGGTGAAGGCCTCCTTCGACGAATTGCGGACGCGCTATGGCTGAGCGCACGGCGATCCTCAACGTCGTCGGCCTTTCCTCGCGCCACCTCGGGCCCGACTTGCCGCGGCTTTCCGCGGCGGCCGCGGCGGGCGGCCTGCGCCGCATCCGGCCGGTGCTCCCGGCGGTGACCTGCACGGCCCAGTGCACCTACCTCACCGGTTTGCCGCCCTCGGGTCACGGCGCCGTGGCCAACGGTTGGTACGACCGCGATCTCGCCGAACACCATTTCTGGAAACAGTCCAACCGCCTGATCCGCGGCCCGCGGCTTTGGGAAAAACTCCGCGCGACGCGCCCCGGCTTCACCTGCGCGAAACTTTTCTGGTGGTACAACATGTACTCCACCGCGGACTGGTCCGTCACGCCGCGGCCCATGTACCCGTCCGACGGACGGAAGGTTTTCGACATCACCGCGCACCCGCTTCCGTTGCGCGACGCGCTCAAGCACGACCTCGGCGCTTTTCCGTTTCCCGCCTTCTGGGGTCCGGCCGCCGGTATCGCTTCCTCGGAGTGGATCGCGCGTTCGGCGGAGTGGATCGAGGAGCGGCACCGCCCCGACCTGTCGCTGGTCTATCTGCCGCACCTCGACTACAACCTGCAGCGCCTCGGCCCCGCTGATCCGAGGGTTTCCGACGACCTTCGTGCGATCGACCGCGTTGCGGGCGGACTCATGGATTTTTACGCGACCCGCGGCGTGCGCGTCGTGGTGCTTTCGGAGTACGGGATCACGCCGGTGCGGCGCTCGATCGCGCTGAACCGCGTCTTCCGCGCCCGCGGCTGGCTCACGGTGAAGGACGAGCTCGGGTTGGAGTTGCTGGATTGCGGCGCGAGCCGGGCGTTCGCGATCGCGGACCACCAGATCGCGCACATCTACATCAACGACCCTGCGATCCTCGGCGAAGTGCGGGCCGCGGTCGAGGCGGTCGAAGGGGTGGAGCGCGTGCTCGATGCCGACGGCAAGTATGCGGCTGGCCTCGACCATCCGCGCTCGGGCGACCTCGTGGCGTTTTCGGAGGAGGACGCGTGGTTCAATTATTACTACTGGGAGGACGACCGCCGGGCGCCCGATTTCGCGCGCTGCGTCGATATCCACCGCAAGTACGGCTACGACCCGGTCGAGTTGTTCCTCGACCCCGCGATCGCGTCTCCCCGCTTGCGCATCGGCGCGACCCTGTTGCGGCGGAAACTGGGCTTCCGCGCGCTGATGGACGTGATCCCGCTGGATTCCTCGCTGGTGAAAGGCTCGCACGGCGTTTGCCCGCGCGATTCCGCCGACTGGCCGGTGCTGATTGGCACGGGCGGCGGCGCGGAACTCGAGGCGACGGACGTCCACGCACGCCTGCTCGAGGCCTGCGGCTGAGGATGCCGGGTTACCACCGTGACGCAGCCCCCAACACGGGGGTCATAACGGAATTTGGCACCACGGAGTCACGGAGGCTCGGAGGGTTGAGACCGCGGAAGGCCATCGTCATGGGCTCCCGGATCGCTTCGCACAGGGACGAACCACGAATGGACACGAAGCGACACGAATGATCGGGGCCGCCCAGTGTAGCCGAGGCTGCCCGCCTCGGATTTTTAGGAGGCACGTTTTGCCGAAGTTGGTTCGTGCATTCCCCGGACTTTCAACATCCCGCTGCTCCCTCACTTCCTCTCGCTTTCACACATCCCTCCCGGCGTGGCTTCGCCGCGCCAGGGGGATACGAAATGACGCTTTCCTCGCCTTCCGCCTCCCGCCAACCTCCGCCGCATGAACCCCCTCTGCTCCCGTCTCTCCGCCCTGCTCGCGTTCGCCCTCGCCGCGCCCGCTTTCGCCTCCGAGCCGAAGCTCACACCGCTTTTCAACGGTAAGGATTTCACGAATTTTAAGTCCGAAGGTGCGGCTGAATTCTGGCGGATCGAGAACGGCGTGCTCATCGGCGAGAACAATGCCGCCCAGAAGGGCCACATGCTGTGGACGACGAAGGAATACAAAGACTTCGTGATCGAGTTCGACGCCCGCTGGAAGGGCACCACTCCCCGCGGCGTCGACACCGGGGTCGAAATGCGCAAACCGCACATCCAGCTGCAGCTCGGCGTCTCCGGCAGCCTGCGCGTCGACATGACCGGCTCGTTCTACACCGGCGGCAAGCCCGCGTATCCCGAGGCGGGCCAGGCGAAGAACGCGAAGGAACTGCTGCGTCCCGAGGGCGAGTGGAACACCTTCCGCATCCAGGCCAAGGGCGACACCTTCATGTGCTGGATCAACGGCAAGAAGGCCTCGGAGTACACCGACAAGAAATTCAATGGTGCCGCCCCGCTCGGCCTGCAGATCCACGGCAACGTCGTGATGAAGTGCGAATACCGGAACATCCGGATCGCGGAACTCTGAGCAGTTCGCGGGACACCCGGCGGGAGCCGGGGTTTGGACACGGAGCTCACGGACGGCCGATCCGAGCTCACGGAGTTTTCTCAATGGTATGGTGAAAACCCGGACGCCTGAGGCTGAGTTGGGTGAATCTGGAAATCAGGAACACGGGAGCGGAGCGGGACTCCTTCGCCCCGTCCTGCTTTCGCCCGAGCGAGAGCATCCGCGTTCCAACGGGCTGAAAAATCCGACCCGCGCTTTCCGGCGGGGATTCTTTTACGGGACCGCGGCCTGGCTCGGTCCCGGCAGATTGATGAATCCCCCGAACGGGTTGTTCACAAACGCGGGGGGGCTGAGCTCGCGGTTCCACGCGGCGGAGGCCGCGCTCAATCGCACGGTTACTTCGGGATGGGTCGCCGAGATGTCGTTCTTTTCCCCTATATCCGCCTCGAGATCGTAGAGTTGCGGGGCGTTGCGATAGGTTCGCATCCATTTCCAGCGTCCCTCGCGAACCGCGAACGCCTCGCCCCCGTCCATGCGCCAGAAAAGACGCGCGTGGGGCGCCGCCTTGGTGCGGCCCAGGAGGAAGGGGACGAGATCGACGCCGTCCAGCGGAGGCAGCCGCGGGTCCCGGGTGGAACCGGCGGCCGCGAGCGCGGTCGGCAGCACGTCGAGGGAGATCACGGGGTGCGTGAACGTGACGCCCGCCGGGAGGCGCTCCGGCCAAGCCACGACAAAGGGCACGCGGATGCCTCCCTCGAACACATCGCCCTTCTGTCCGCGCAGCGGGGTGTTGAGCGAGGCGTTGGCGTTGCGCTTGGTCATCGGCCCGCCGTTGTCGGAGAAAAAGAAAATGAGCGTGCGCTGCCTCTGGCCAACGCGGTCCAGCGTATCAAGGAGCCCTCCCACCGCTTCATCGAGGGTGGCGATCATCGCGGCGTACGTGCGGCGCCGCGGGTCGGTGATGGCGGCGAAGCGAGCGATCTTGGACTCCGTGGCCTGCAGGGGGGTGTGCGGGGCGTTGAAGGCCAGATACAGGAACCACGGCCGGCGGCCCGCCGCCTGGCGCCCGATGTACGCGGCCGCCTCTTCCCCGAGCCGGGTCGTCAGTTCCGGCGGTTCCGGTTCCTCGGCGGAGTTGCGCAGCAACGGCCCGGCATGCTCGGCGTCCGGCGTGGTGCCGGCCTTCTTGCCGGCTCCGACCTCCACCTCGACGTGCGAGCCGGGCAGGTACCGGTGTCCCCCGCCGAGAAACCCGTAGAAATCATCGAAGCCGCGGCGGTTCGGGTGGAATTGCGGGTGCGCCCCGAGATGCCATTTCCCCACGATGCCGGTGGCGTAACCGGCCGCGCGAAGGGAGTCGGCGATCGTAGTCTGCGAAAGCGGAAGACCGTGGGTCGTGTCAGCGGGATTCCACTTCGGGTTGAACTCATGTCCGAATCGCTGCTGGTAACGTCCCGTGAGGAATCCGGCGCGGGATGGACTGCAGACCGGGTAGCTCACGTACCCGCTGGTGCAGCGCACGCCGCTGGCGGCGAGGCGGTCCAGGTGGGGTGTGGGAATATCCCGGCACCCCATGAAGCCCACGTCCTGGTATCCGAGGTCGTCCGCGACGATGAGAAGGATATTGGGCGGCGTGGTGTTCGCGGCGGGGGCGTTCACGGCCGCGAGCAGGGACAGGCAAACCAGCAGGGCGAGGGTACGCATCGCCTCATACGCAGCGCAGGCGGACGGAGCGGGCGAGCGGATTCCTTGCCGACGCCGGCTTAGGGCAACGTCACGGGTTGCGGAACAAGGGACTCAAAACCACCTCCTCGATGAGGTCGCGGAACCGGTGGCCGTGGGCCCGCGTGGCGGCGAGGATCTCGTCGATGGCCGCCCGATCCAACGGCTCGACGCGGCGCCCGCAGGCGTGCGCCAAGAGGCGTTCGGTGAGGCTGCGGGCGAATTGCTCCTTCCTCTCAACCAGGAGCCGCTTGAGCCCCGAGATGTCGGAAAATCGCTGCCCGTTGGGCAACTCGCCGCTGGCGTCGACGGGGAGATTATTCGGGTAGTTCCGCCGCCAGCCTCCAATCGGGTCGAAGTTCTCCAGGGCGAAACCCAGGGGGTCGATTTTGCGATGGCATTCGTAGCAGGAGGGATTGTCGCGATGCTTGCCGAGGATCTCCCGCATGGACTTGGCGCCGCGCACATCGGGATCGATGGGAGGCACATTGTCGGGCGGGGGCGCGGGTGGACTCCCTAGGATGTTTTCCAGCAACCAGACGCCGCGGATCACAGGGGAGGTCTCCACGCCGTTGGCGCTCACGGTGAGCACGCTGCCGTGTCCGAGGAGGCCCCCTCGTTGCGGGGAGGCGAAGGTGATGCGGCGAAACTCGTGCGCCGCCTCGGCCGGCACGGCGTCCGGCACCCCGTAGAGCCGCGCGAGGGGCCGGTTGGCGAAGGTGTGGTCGGCGTCGAGGAATCGCGCCACCGGCTCGTTCCGATCAAGCAGATCACGCGTGAAGAGCTGGGTCTCGCGCTTCATGGCGGCTTGCAGGTCCTGCGCGTAGTAAGCCGGAAACGCCGCGCGATCCGGAGGCATATCACCGAGGGCGCGCAGATTCAGCCAGCTGTCGATCAGGCCGTTGACGAACGCATCGGAACGGGGGCTGGCCAGAAGACGGCGCGCCTGCGCGAGGAGCACGGCCGGCTGCAGCAACTGCCCGGAGTCGGCCGCACGGATGAGGTCGGCGTCCGGCATGGTGCTCCAAAGAAAATAGGAGAGCCGGGTGGCCAGCGCGTGCGCGGAAAGACGGCGGTCCGGGTCCAGGTCCTCCTCGCGGCTAGGGTCGGCGAGGTAGAGAAAGGCGGGCGAGCAGAGCACGGCCTTGAGCCCGTCGCGCAGGGCCTCCTGGCTGGCGCGGCCCTCCGTGCGACGACGGTTCACCACGGCCTCCAGGCGATCCACCTCGTCCGCCCGGGCGGGACGGCGGTAGGCGCGGGTGGCGAAGGCCGCGAGGACCTCCCGCGTGCGCCCTGGCGAGAACGGCTCTTCGCCGAGCACATCCCGTTGTGCGGCGGCGGGAGTCGGGGCGTCGAGCGGTCCGCGAATTTCCACCTCATGGATACGGATGTGGGGGATCTGGCCGTGCCGTTGCACCACCACCCGGGCCTCCACGATACCGGTGGTTTGCCGCACCTCCGCGGGAAAGGTCGTGCTGTACTGGCGCAGGATGCGGTTCCAGTTCTGCCGCACGGCGAGCGGGCCGTTGGGGAAGGTGAAACGCGGAGTAAATCCGCGATCGAGCCATACGCGGAAGGTCAGCCAACCGGGCGGGCCGTCGGGCACGGTGGCCTCGCCGAGCCGCGGCTCGATGGGCTGTTCATGATGCAACGGGCCGACGCGGGCGTTACCCGGCACGACGCCGAGGCGAAAGGGCGCCTCGGGGTCGTAGCCGAACAGGCGGGGATCGTACGGATTCCGTCGGTTTTTGGCCTCGGCGAGCACGCGGATCTCGTACCAGCCATCCGCGGGAACCCCTTCGGAGAACGCCAGCAGCGGGCCATAGGCGCCCTCGTGCATCTCGGAGTGCAGTCCCTCGTAGAGGCAGAGGTAGCGGAAGTTGTGCACGCGGGCGTGGGAGTGGCGCAGCTCGGGCTGCTGCTGGAAATTCTCCGTGAAGCGCCAGGTCCGCGGGGCGGGGGGCGGCGGCTGGCCGAGGGCCTTTTCCACCACGGCGTCGGCCGCCTCGATGTACTGGTCGAGCAGATGGCCGGAGGTCTTCAGGACATCGCCCAGGTTGTCCATATGCTGCACCATCTGGTCGCGCGGGAACCTCGTGGTGGGATCGAACATCAGCATGTTCAGCCCGAACAGGTCGCCGACGGTGTTGAGGTATTCGCGACGGTTGAGGCGGCGTAGCACGGTGCGCCCACCGGTGCTGGCGAACCGGGCCCGGCCGGCCGCCACCTGCTGCGTCAGTTGGGCGACGACGGCCCGGACCTCGTCCGGGCCCGGCTGCCGTTCCCCCGCCGGGGGCATTTCACCGAGGTTGAGCTGGTCGATGATGTCCTGGAATTCGACCAGGTGGTCGATCCGCGTGACGGCCGCGGGTAATTGATCAAAGCGGCGCTCGCCCTTCTGTTTCTCCGGCCCGTGACACTTTCCGCAGTAGGCCGCGAAAAACTCCCGGGCGGCGTGGGGTTCCGCCGCCAGCGCGAAACCGGCGCCGGTGGCGAGCAGGCTGACGAGGATGCGCAACCGGCGAACGATCATCTCACGCCGTCTCCAGTCCCGGCAGCGTGCCGTTGCTCGTGCCGAAACGATCCGTCTCGACGCCGAAGCGCTGGAGCAGGGACAGGTAGAGATTGCACAGGGGCACGCGACCGCCGCGGTCGGACGGATAAGCGCGGTGTTCCCCGTGACGGTAGCCGCCGCCCGCGAGGATGATCGGAAGGTTGCTGTTGGTGTGGGCGTTCGCGTTGCCCATCCCGGAGCCGAACAGGACCATCGTGTGATCCAGCAGGCGGGCGTCGCCGTCCTGCAGCGAGCCGAGCTTCGCGATGAACCGCGCGAATTGCTCCATCTGGTACCGCTCTATCTTCACCAGCGGCCCGATGTTCTCCTGCAGCTGACCATGGTGGGACAGCGCGTGGTAATCCTTGCGGATCCCGAAGGCCGAGGAATTGAAGCCGCCCGCGATCTCGAGGGTCGCGATCCGGGTCGAGTCCGTCTGGAGCGCCAGCGCGATGAGGTCGTAGAATGTCGGCAGGTCGGAGACGAAATTCGTGTTTTCCGGCTCGGCCATCCCGGGCGCGGGCTTCGGTATACGCGCCCAACGGCGGCTGAGTTCCATCCGCTGCTCAACCTCGCGCACCGAGGTGAGGTACTCCTCCAGTTTCTCGCGATCCCGGGCTCCCAGCTGGCGACCAAGGGACTTGGCGTCGCCGTTGACGGCATCGAGGATCGACCCGTGCAGGTTGAATCGGTCGTTGCTGCGGGCCACGGCGTCAGCCCGCTCGGTGATGAAGAGTTGCCGGAACAGCTCCCGCACGCCCGGGATCGGCGGGACGCGGGTTCCGCTGCGGGTCCAGGACATCATGCAGCCGCCGTGGAGCCCGTCCTCGGAGCCAATCGTGAGGGAGCTGAAACGGGTGGCGCCGCCGACCGTTTCGGCGGCCCGTTGATCCAGGGTGATGTTGCCGTCCGGCCTTCCCTTGGCGTCCATGGAACGCACACCGCTCAGAAAGGAGTGGATGGCGAAGTGCCCGCCCTTCACCCCGTGATCGAGTCCCGAAAAGACGGTGAACTCCTTCCGCACCGGAGCCATCGGCTGCATCAGCGACGGCAGGTCGTAGTCGCGGCCCGCGCTCTTCGGGAAGAATTCGGGTTGGTAAAACCCCAGCATGTTGCCGATGGCGACGAGGCGGCGCGGGCGGCTCGACCCGATGGGGGAACCTGTCTTGGTGGCGAGCGCCGGGGTCGTCGCGAGGGCCGGCCGGTTCAGCGATTCGAAGAGCGGCAGGGCGATCGTGACACCGGCGGCGCGAAGAAAGTGACGGCGATTCACGAGGCGCGATGAGGGTGTCATGGTCGGCAAGGCTGGAAAGCGATGTAACCTAAGCATCGACTTCCTCCGCCCGTCGAGAACCGCCTTGTCATCCGCCGTGACCCGGAGGGAGGAGCCGATGGTCGTCCTGCCGGCCTGGGATGCCGCAGGGTGCCCCACTTGTTTACCCGGAATGGGTGTGCGGTCGGCGAGGGGAGCGCACCTCATTGCTCCGTGGCGTGACAAAAGCGTCCGCGGCCGGTACGAACTGATATCCCAGATCATCGGCGACGCTTCACCCCCGTGCGCCCCGTTTTCGCCTCACGATGAAAATCCTTCGCCTCCTTGTAATGTCATTCCCGGCTTTCCCCGGCGGGCTGGTCTCGGCGGAGCCGGCGCCCGACGCGGTGTTCGTTGGCGGCCGGGTACTGACGGTTGATCCGCAGTTCTCGATCGCGGACGCGTTCGCGGTGCGCGACGCCCGCATTGTCGCCACCGGCACCTCGGCGCGGATCCGCGCCTTGGCGGCGCCTGGGCGCACGCAGGTGCACGAGTTGGGCGGGCGCATGGTTTTACCGGGGTTGATCGACTCGCATGTGCACGCGCCGGCCGCGGCGATGTTCGAGCACGACCACGAGGTGCCCGACATGGAGACGATCGCCGACGTGCTCGCTTACATCTCGGCGCGCGCCCGCGTCGTGCCGGCGGGACAGTGGATCCAGACCTCGCAGGTGTTCATCACCCGTCTGAAGGAGTCCCGCTATCCCACGCGGGCCGAGCTCGACGCCGCGGCGCCTTCGCATCCCGTGAGTTTCCGCACCGGTCCGGACAACATGCTGAACTCGCTCGGATTGAAGAAATGCGGCTTCGACCGGAATTTCACCGTGACCGACGGCGGTCCGGGCCTGCTGGAGAAGGACGCGGCCGGTGAGCCCACGGGGCTCGCGCGCGGTCTGCAGCGGTTCATCCGTACGCCGGGCCCCCGCGCCGCGACCGAGGCCGAGCAGCAGTCGCGCCTGAAGGCTTTGCTGCGTGATTACAACCGCAGCGGATTCACGACGGTGGCCGACCGCGGGGCCAGCGTGGGATCGGTCGCGCAGTACGCGCGTCTCCGCGCGCAGAACGCCCTTACGACGCGCGTGGCGCTGTCGCAGACGTTCCCAACGGTCGGTGGCCTCGACTCGATCCTCACCGCGATCGACCAAATCGCGGAGAGTCCCTGGCGAGGCGACGACCCCTGGCTGCGGCTGATCGGCACCAAGATCTGGCTCGATGGCGGCATGCTCACGGGAAGCGCGTTCATGGTGAAGCCCTGGGGGCGGAACGAGAACTACGGCATCCGCGACGACACGTACCGCGGCGTGCTCAACGTGCCCGGCGACCGCCTGCGCGCGATGATCCGCCGGGTGGCCGGCCACGGCATGCAGTTCACCGCGCACACCGTCGGCGACGGCGCGAGCGAGGAACTGCTCGCCGCCTACGCGGACATCGCGCGCGAGCTTCCGCTTCGCGATCTGCGCCCGTGCATCTCCCATTCAAATTTCATGACCGCGGAGACGGTGGCGGCCGCGGCGCGCCTGGGTGTGGTGATGGATATCCAACCCATCTGGCTGTACCTCGACACGCGCACGTTGGTGGCGCAGTTCGGCTACGAGCGGCTGCGGTGGTTCCAACCTCTGCGCAGCATCCTCGCGGCGGGCGGCGTGGCGGGCGGCGGTTCGGACCACATGCTCAAGATCGGCGACCTGCGCGCGATCAACCCGTACAACCCGTTTCTCGGCATGTGGACGACGATCACGCGTCGCGCCAAGTGGCACGACGGCCGGCTGCATCCGGAGGAGGCCCTTACGCGCCGGCAGGCGATCGAGTTTTATACCCGTCTCAACGCGCAGGTGATCCGCTGGGAAAAGGAGATCGGCTCGCTCGAGACGGGTAAGCGCGCCGACTTCATCGTCGTCGACCGCGACCTGCTCGAGTGCCCCGAGGATGACCTGCGCGCCACGCGCGTGCTCGAGACGTGGGTCGACGGCCGTCGGGTGCACGGACCCTGAGCCTCGGCGAATCTCGGGCGGGCCCGGCCCCAGATTCGGGTATGCGGGGCCGTGGACGCACGGCGCCGGCGCGGGCGGAGTGGCCGCGCTCCCATGCGCCTCCATCGATCACTCCTGCCCCTGCTCGTTTCCGCCGGATCCGCGCTCGCCGCTGTCGCGCCGGCATCCGAACCCCGCGCGGCGATCCGACAGCTGCGCCTGGAGATCGCGCGGCACGACGATCTCTACCACCGCGCCGGCAGGACCGAGATTTCCGACACCGACTACGACGCGCTGCGCGTGCGGCTGGCGGCTTTGGAGAAAGATAATCCTGCTGACGCCCTCGCGGCCGGGGCTGACTTACCACCGGTTCCGGATGATCGCGCCGGCACTCTGCCGGAGCACGCGCATCACGAGCCGATGCTCAGCCTCACCAAGGTGCGCACGCCGGCTGAACTGCGGGGCTTTCACGAGCGGCTGGAGCGGCGCTTCGGCCGCGAGGACCTGACCTATGTCGTCGAGCCCAAGTACGACGGGATCGCCGTGAGCCTCACCTACGAGCGCGGGCGTCTGGTGCGTGCGCTCACCCGCGGCAACGGCCGGACGGGCGAGGATATCACGGCTCGGGTGCGTGCGGTCGCCGGTGTGCCCGGGCGGCTGCGCGGCGGCGACCTTCCGGAAAAGATCGAGATTCGAGGCGAACTCCATGTGCCGTTCGCGGAATTCGACCGCGTCAACGCGGCCCGGGCGGAGGCGGGCCTTGAGCCGTACGCGAACCCGCGGGCGTTGGCGGCCGGCCTCGCACGCCGGGCTGACGCACCTCCGGCCGAGGAGGCAACCGCGTTGCGGCTCGCGTGCTTCGGGGTCGGTCGATGTGAGCCCGAAACGGCGCTGCCCGGACACCAGCACGAGCTCACATCATTATTCCGCTCTTGGGGACTGCCGGTGATCACGCACGCCGCGATGGCGACGGGTAGCGAGGAGCTCTTGTCGTCGGTCGAACGCCTCCGCTCGATCCGTCCGGAACTCGTTTTTCCGACGGACGGCGCGGTCGTGAAGCTCGACTCGCGCGCCCTGCAGGCGGCGGCCGGCGATGGGATGGATGCTCCGCGTTGGGCTGTTGCTTACAAGTTTGCCGCGGAAGCGGCGGAAACGCGCCTCGTCGCGATCACCGTACAGGTCGGGCGCACGGGCGCACTCACCCCGGTGGCCGAGTTGGTGCCGGTGGAAGTGGGGGGCGTGACCGTTTCCCGCGCTACGTTGCACAGTGCCGCGGCGCTCGCGCGGCTCGACGTCCGCCTGGGTGACAGCGTCCGCGTGCAGCGGGCGGGTGACGTAATTCCTGTGATCACGAGCGTGAACCTCGCGCTAAGACCAGCGGACGCTCGTCCGTTTGTTTTTCCGTCGGAATGCCCCGAATGCGGCACTCCGGTGGTTTCTGAAGGCAGCGCCGACGCGGTGCGCTGTCCGGCGGACTCCTGCCCGGCGCGATTGCGCCGCCGGCTCGGGCACTTCGCGTCGAAGTCCGGGGCGGGTATCGACGGACTCGGCCCGGTGCTCATCGAACGATTGGTCGGCCAAGGATTGGTCCGTGAACCGGCTGATCTCTATGCCTTGCGGCGCGAGGACCTGATCGCGGCGGGTGTGGGCTCCGGCGCGGCCTCGGATCGGATCCTGGAGGCCATTGCGCGCAGCCGTTCCGCGGAGGCCTGGCGCTTTGTGGCCGGACTCGGGGTTCCCGGGGTGGGGCGGGCCGCGGCGCGAGAATTGGTTCGGCGGCATGGCACGCTCGAGGGGATTGCCGTGGCGGAACCCCGGCTTCGGGATCAGCTGCTTGCCCTACTGCGCGCGGGCGTGCGACCTCCGGGAGTCGCGGGCAATGGCGGCGCATTGCGGGGCAAGATGTTCGTGCTCACGGGGGAGCTCGCGGGGTTCACGCGCGCGGAGGCGGCCGCGCGCATCGAGGCGGAGGGCGGCCGCGTGGCGGGTTCGGTGGGTCGGGGCACCGACTATCTCGTCGCCGGGGAAAATCCGGGCACGAAACTCGCCGAGGCGCGGAAGCGCGGCGTGCCGGTCCTCGGTGAGGATGAGTTCACCCGTCTGCTGGGAGGAAACTGACATGATCTCCTGTGATCCTTTCGGTGCGACCGCCCTCGCGCAGCTCGAGATCAACCGGCTCACCGCCCGGCTCACGGTCATCTGCCTCGACCTGCACCGCGAACTCGGGCCCGGCGCCCCGCGCCGGCTTTACGAGGAGGCGCTGGTCTTCGAGCTGGACTCGGCCGGTATCGGGTCGCGCCGGCGCGTCGAGTGGCTGGTGCGCCACCGCGGCGTGCGGCTGAACACCCGCGTGGCCGTGGATCTGCTCGCGGACGAGATGATAGCGGTCAACCTGACGGCGGCCGGCGACGACCGGCGCACGCGCGAAGGATGCCTCCGGGTCTTCGTCCGCAGTGCCGGGCTCCCGCTGGGTTTGCTGGTGGATATCCAAACCGCGCGGCTTGACCGGGTGGTGTCCACGGTGCTTGCCGACCGCGCGCTCTCTCCCGTGTCCCCGGCGTGATTGTGCGCTTTTGGAATCACGCTCGGGATTGCGAGGCGGCCCATGTCGGCAACACTTCGGGGAATGGCAGCACCGACTTCTCCCCATAGTTGGACGTTTTTCCGCACTGGCGGCCTTGACCAGGTCGCCCTCACTTCCGGCGCCGACCTGCTCGGCCTCGAGCACCTGGACCAGAAACTCTGGGTCGCGCTTTCCTGCCCGGTGAAGGGACTTGAGCTCGACGAGAAGACCCTCGCGCTCATCGACACGGATGGAGACGGCCGCGTGCGCGCCCCCGAGGTGATCTCCGCCATCAAGTGGGCTGCCGTCCGGCTCAAGGACGCCGGCTCGCTGCTCGCCGGGACCGACGGGCTTCCGTTCGAAGCGATCAATCCCGACACGCCCGAGGGACGCGCCGCGTCGGACTGTGCCCGGGCAATCATCGCGCAGCTCGGGCGACCCGCTCCCGGAGTCATCACCGTCGCTGAAGCCGCCGAGGCGGCGAAACTGCTGGCCGCCACTCCCTACAACGGCGACGGGGTCATCATGCCGCAGGCCGCGGAGGACGAGGAGACGAGGCAGGTCATCAACGACATCATCGCCTGCCTCGGTGGCACGGCGGATCGCGGCGGCGCCGCGGGTGTCACGCGCGAGCAGATCACGGCCTTTCACGATGAGCTCGCCGCGTACGCCGCGTGGGCGGCGAAAGAGGGCGAGGCGTCCCCTCTGGGCGCGGCGACCGGCGCGGCCGCCGCCGCGGTTTCCGCCGTGCGTGCGAAAGTCGACGATTACTTCGCCCGCTGCCGGCTCGCCGCTTATGATTCGCGTGCGTTGGCGGCGCTAAACCGCTCCGAGAACGAGTACCTCGCGCTCGCCGCCCGTGACCTGAAGATCACGAACGATGAAGTCTCGGGTTTCCCGTTGGCGCGCATCGAGGCCGGGCGTCCCTTGCCGCTCTCCGGTGACGTCAACCCCGCGTGGTCAGCCGCGCTGGCCGCGCTCCGCACCGCGGCCGCCGAGCCGCTGCTCGGCGGTTCCCGCGCGACCCTTGCGGAGACCGATTGGTCGACGGTGCAGGCGCGTCTCGCTCCCTACGGCGCTTGGCTAGCCGCCAAACCCGCGAACCGCGTGGAAAAACTCGGCGCCGCCCGCGCCAAGGCGATCCTCGCCTCCGGCGCCCGCGCCCGGCTCGACGCGCTCATCGAGCGGGATCTTTCCGCGGCGCCTTATTTCGCGGCGCTTTCCTCGGTGGAAAAACTGGCTCGGCTGCACCGCGACTTCCGTTCGCTGCTCTGTAATTTCGTCAACTTCGCCGACTTCTACTCGCGCGACCGCTGGGCGGTCTTCCAGGCGGGCACGCTCTATCTCGACGGCCGCTCCACCGAGCTCTGCGTGCGTGTCGACGGACCCAGCGCGCTCGCCGCTTCGAGCAAGACCTACCTCGCCTATTGCGCCTGCACCCGCGCGGGGTCAGCCCCCATTACGATCGCCGCCGCTTTCACGCAGGGCGACAGCGACTTTCTCGGCGCCGGGCGCCGCGGCATCTTTTACGACCGCCAGGGCCGCGATTGGGACGCCGTCGTGACCAGCGTCATCGATAACCCGATCAGCGTGCGCCAGGCCTTCTGGGCTCCCTACAAGAAGTTCGTGCGGCTGATCGAGGAGCAGATCGCCAAGCGCGCCGCCGCCGCCGAGGCTGAGTCCGGCGCCAAAGTCGCCGCCGCGGCCGAGAAGACGGCCAATGCCGACAAGGCGAAGCCGGCCGAGCCGAAGAAGTTCGACCTCGCGCTCATCACCGGAATCGGCGTCGCGCTCGGTTCGATCGGCGGCTTCCTCGCCGCGATCTTCTCCAACTTCGTGAGCCTCGGCTTCTGGATGCCCTTCGGGCTGGTGGGGATCATGCTCCTCATCTCGGGCCCCTCCATGCTCATCGCGTGGTTGAAGCTGCGCCAGCGCACCCTCGGTCCGATTCTCGAGGGCAACGGCTGGGCGGTGAACGGCCGTGTGCGCATCAACATTCCGCTCGGCTCCGCCCTCACCGATGTGGCCGCGCTGCCGGCCGGCGCGCGCCGCTCGCTCGACGATCCCTACGAGGACCGCGAGGCGGCGAGCCGTCGCCGCCGCCTGCTGTTCTGGATCATCGTGCTCGTGCTGGCCGCGGGGTCGGTGTTCGCGCGTTGGAAGAGGCAGAACACCGGACGCTACTTCTGGGAGCCCGCCGCGGCCTCCGTACCGGCCCAGCCTCCACCCGCGAAAAACTGAATCCGCGCCGGGCCGGGGGTCATTTCTTCTTCGGCACCGGAGCCGGTCGGGGCAGTCCCGCCGGTAGCACCTTGCCCAGGGCGTGGTCGTCCGGTGTGAGACCGAGGCGAAATCCTTTGAAGGCGTACGGCGCCGGCTCGTACGGGTCGACGTAGCGCACATCCGTCCGCGCCGGGATCTCGAGGCCGAAGCCCGCCAGCACTGCGTTCACCACCAGTCGTCGCAGGCCCTCGTTGGCGAGATCCGTGGCCGCGCCCATCGTCGTGCAGAAAACACGGTTGGTGGTGCCGTTCGCGTTGCGGTTCACCCGGGTCCACGCGATCGGCATCATCGGTTCGTTGATGCCCTGCTCGATGTTGTCGGCCTTGCGCACCTTCCGCTGCTTGGTGTCGGGCGGGTCTTCGGGCCGCATGCCGGCGAGCACCTGCCCGCGCACGAGGATCCTTGAGTCCGCGACCGGATGCGTCTCGTAGACACCCGAGTCGCCGAAGATCAGGCCGACGCCGCGGAGCAGCGGGTCCGTCTCGGCGCCGGGCTCGACGATGCCCTTGGTGGCTCCGCGGCGGTTGGCGCCCCAATGGCTCACCCAGTTTTCGCCGAGCACGTTACGTCCGAAGTCATTGAAATGCCGGTACGTCGTCGGATGTCCGGCGGGAAAGCGGAACGCGTGCGTGCTTGTGCGTAGGGCGGTGATCGGCACCCCGCGATCGATCGCGGCGGCGAGCCGGCGCATGGCGGTGTCCGGCCACTGGCGGAAGCGCAGCGCCATCACGAGGCCATCGGCGGTATCGAGTGCTTCGGAACCCGGCACGCTCGCGTTGTTGTCGGGATTAATCGTTCCGTCTGGATCGAGCGCGAACAGCACGGTGCAACGGAAGCCGTGGCGCTGGCTGAGGATCTTCGCGAGCATCGGAAGGCCCTCTTCGCCGCGATACTCCTCGTCGCCGGTGAGGAACACGAGGTGACGGCCGGAGCCGGGGCCTGGACCGGCCGGGTAGGTGATGGAGGTGGAGGCGGCGCGGGCGCCGGGCGCGGCGAACGCGGTGAGCACGAGCAGCAGGGAGGGGAGGACGCGGGGTAGGCGCATGGCGTGTTGGTGCGGGGCGCGGCGAGGCGCGTCAACGCCGTGCGCGGCCGACGTTGCGGACGACGTCCCCGGGCCACTCAATCCCGCGCATCCGCATGTCGCGACATCCCGACGGGCCGTCGGCCTCCCACGGTGAGATCATCCACACGGCGCGTCGCGCGCTGCTGGTCGAGCTCGGGCTGGACGAGACGGAGACGGGACGCGCCTTCCTCGCCGAACCGGCCGGACCGCGGGCGAGGCTGCACGGCGTGCGCGCGGCTTTCGCCCGTTTTGCGGCGGAGCGTGTGACGGAGGCCGACGCCCGCGTGGCGTTCGGTGTTTATCGGGACAATGCCGACGAGGTGACGCTTGAAGTCCCGGCCTCGGTGGAATTACGCCCGGGGATCGCGGCGCCGGTGCGCGCCGCGGTGACGCTCCCGTTGGTGCAACTCGCGGCCGAGCTCGGTCGCGCAGGTGCCGCAGGTGCGGCCGCCGGTTTACTCGCGCGGCGGCATCCGGCGGCGCGTGAAGTCGAACGGCGGTTGCGCGCCAGCCCGCCCGGGCATGAAGGCTGGACGGTGCTGGCGGCGGAGGATGTCGCGCACGCGTTCGCGGCGAGTCCGCCGCGGCTCGACGATCGTCGCGATTTCCACCACCGCATCCGGCTCGCGTGCGCGCACGCGGCCGACCGTTCGCTCATTGCCGGCCTGGTAGAGCGCAATCCCGGCCTCCTTGACTACCTGCAGTGTTTTCCGGCCGCGCGTTCGCTCCGTCGGCGCGTGGTGGCTTGGCTCGGCCCGACCAACTCCGGCAAGACCCACCGCGCGCTGCGGGCGCTGGCGGCGGCGCCGAGCGGGATGTACCTCGGCCCGCTTCGCCTGCTGGCGTTGGAGCAACGCGACCGCCTCACGGAGCTCGGCACGCCCTGTTCGCTCATCACCGGCGAGGAACGCGTGGAAGCCTCGCCGACACATTCCTCGCGCACGGTGGAGATGGCCGACTTCTCGCGGAAGTTCGCGGTGTGCGTGCTCGACGAGATGCAGCTCGCGTTCGACCGCGACCGCGGTTGGGCGTGGGTCGCCGCCTACTGCGGCGTGGCGGCGGAAACGCTCGTGGTCACCGGACCGCTCTCGTGCGAGCCCGTGATCCGGCGGCTGGCGGATTTGTGCGGCGACGAGGTCGAGGTGCACCCGCTGGAGCGCCTCGGCACGCTCGCCTATGAGGGCGTGTTGGATTGGCGGAGCGTGCCGCCCCGTTCGGCGGTGATCGGTTTTTCCCGGCCGCTCGTGCTGGAGCTGAAGGCGATGTTCGAGTCGCTCGGCCAGCGCGTGGCCGTGATCTACGGCGGGCTTTCCCCGGAGGTACGGCGTGAGGAGGCGCGGCGTTTCCGCGAGGGTGAGGCCGACATCGTCTGCGCGACCGACGCGATCGGGCTCGGGTTGAACCTGCCGCTCGACCGCGTGGTCTTCTACGAGACCGACAAGTTCGACGGCCGGGAGACGCGCCGGCTCGAGGCCGGGGAGCTGCTGCAGATCGGCGGCCGCGCCGGGCGCGGGCCCGGATCCGCCGGTTGGGTGGCGGCGTTTTCGGCGCGCGACGGCCAGCGGATCGCGGACGCGTTGGCGGCTCCGCAGTCCACGCCCGCGCCGGACCGCCTGCCGGCCGCGCCCACGCCGATGCATATCCGCGCGATCGCGGCGCATCTCGGCCTCGACCGCTTGGGGCCGATTCTGGAGTTCTTTCGCACGCGCCTGACGTTTTCCGGCGGCACGTTTTTCCCGGAAGTGCAGCCCGGTGTCGTCGCCGCGGCGGAGCTGGCCGACGCCTGTGCGGGCGGGCTCCCGGTCGAGATCCGGCACACCTTGGCGTGCACCCCGGTGGACCTGAACGACCACCACGCGCACAACCTTTTCGCCGACTGGATGGAGGCGATCGCGGCTGGCGGGCGAGTCGCCTTCCCGCGTCGCCTCGACGGCAGCGGCGGGTTGGATTCGCTCGAGGACACCCTGAAGCTGATCACGGTCTACCGCTGGTTGGCGCAGAAATTCCCGGCGCAGTTCACCGACCTCTCGCGTGTCGAGGCGCTGCGGCGTGAGCTCACGGAGCAGACCCAGGCGATCCTGCGCCGAAATTGGGCCCAGCACGGCCTCGCGCGGCGCGAATGCCGGCGTTGCGGACGCGCGTTGCTGCCTAGCTCCGGCTACCGGTACTGCCGCGAGTGCCACGCGGCTGGTCGCGATTGAAGCGAAGGCCGGTTCGGGTTCGGCCTAAGAAACAACCAGCGCAGGGCGGGGTCTCCGTCCCCGCGTTGATGCCGGTATTCCCGCTGCTCAGAACGCGCGGCCGTCCGCGCGGGTGCCGCAGAGCGAGACCTCGAGGCCCAGTTCGGCGGCAAGCGCGGCTTTGGTGTAGAGCGCGAGGTCGGCCTCGCGGGCGGATTTCGCGTAGGCGACCTGGATATGGTTGGCCTTGTGGCGGGCCATCATCTGGTCGCGCGAGACGCCGTAAGTCACGGCGTGCATGATAGGCCATTGCACGGTTGTCTCGCGCCAGCGGCGTTCCGTCTCCTCGCGCGGCAAGGAGACGACTTTGGCACGGCCGAGGTCCATCTTGAGCCGGCCGTCGGCTACGAAGACACGGCTCCACACGATCTCGCCGGGCTTCGCGATGCCTCGCACGGTACCGCCGCCCAGCCGGAAATACATGGGTGGCTGGCGCAGCGAGTCGGTGCCGCGGTAGCCACCGATGTGGTGGGCCGGCGGGGCGCTGCCGGAGATGAGGAACACCCAGACGTAGTCGTCGGTGGTGCCGCTGCGGTCGCGGTCCCCCCAGCGCAGGTCGTGGAGCGTGTTCTCGACCGGCTGGCCGAGCGCCTCGTGCACGCGGTGGGTGAAAAGACCGTCGAGGCCGGCGCACTCGTCGACCTCGTTGAAGTGGGTGAGCGGCCGGCCGGGGCGGATGACGCGGCCGGCGGCGTTGCGCACCGGCGGACGGTCGCTGTTGTTGAGAATGCCCTCCACGAGGTCGCTGGCGGGCAGGAGGTCCTTCAG
>JAURJO010000086.1 GCA_030832235.1 Verrucomicrobiota bacterium | reverse complement strand
GCTCACCGCGCCTCGCTGAGCCGCGCGATCACCGCGGGCAGCAAGGCGTGTTCGGCGGCGTGCACCTTCGCGGCCACGGCCTCGAGGGTGTCGCCCGGCTCGATGCGCACGGCGGCCTGATCGATTATCGGGCCGCCATCCACCTCGGCCGTGACGTGATGCACGGTGCAACCGGTGATCTTCACGCCGCGGCGGAACGCCTGACCGATGCCATCGAGCCCCGGGAAACTCGGCAGCAGGCTAGGATGCAGGTTGATGACGCGCCCCGCGAAATGCGCGAGGAACGGCGGCTTTAGCACCCGCATGAAACCCGCCAGCACGATCAGGTCGGGCCGGTAGGCGTCGATCGCCTCGATGTAGCGTCGCTCACCCTCGCCATCGAGTTTCGTGCGGAAGGGCGCGGCGTCCAAAAACTCCGCCGGCACCTTGAAACGCGGCCCGAGGGCCAGGATGCCCGCGGCAGGCTGGTCGGAGAAAATTCGCACGACTTCCGCCCGACCCAGCCGGCCCGCATCGCGCGCCCGGAGAATCGCCTCGGCGTTGGAGCCGCGGCCGGAGCCAAGGATGACAATACGCATGATCAGACTTCCCCTGCGGCGCGGATGCGCTCGATCAATTGCGTGGTGCTGAAGCCCGGCAGGAACGGCATGAACTCGATGCGCGCGCCCGTTTCCTCCAGCGCCGCGCGCTCGCCCGGGTCTAGCTTTTCCAGCGTGTAGTCACCGGCCTTGCAGTATACGTCAGGCCGCAGCGCACGAATTTCAGCGGTGAGGCGCGGCGTCCGAAAAATCACCACCGCATCCACGCAGGCCAGCGCGGCCAACGCGTAGGCCCGCTGCTCCTCGCTCTGCACGGGTCTGGCAGGGCCCTTGAGCGCGCGCACGCTGGCGTCGGCGTTCAGCGCGATCAGCAGGGCGTCGCCGAGCGCCCGCGCGCGCTGCAGGTAAAAAAGATGCCCGGTGTGCAGCAGATCGAAGACGCCATTGGTAAGCACCACGCGCCGGCCCGCGGCACGCTGCTCGGCGCGCCACGCCGTCGCACCGGCCAGGTCGTGCAATTTTGGGTTGTCGAGGGTCACTCGGTCGCAAGCCTCGCGATCCGCCGCCGGTTGTAAACCCCCCATCGCGGCCGAGTCCCATGAAACCCCTCCGCCTCCTCACCCTCCTGCTGCTCGGCGCCTCCGCCGTTTTCGCCTCCCGCGAAAAGCCGGTCATCGGCCTCTCCCTCGACACCCTGAAGGAGGAGCGCTGGCAGCGCGACCGCGACACCTTCATCGCCGCCGCGCAGAAGCTCGGCGCCACGGTCATTGTGCAATCGGCCAACAGCGACGACACCCGCCAGATCCGCGACGTCGAATCCCTCCTCAGCCGCAAGGTCGACGTGCTCGTGATCGTGCCACACGACGGTGCTGCCATGGCCCGCGCCGTGAAGTCCGCCCGCGAGGCCAAGGTCCCCGTCATCGCGTACGACCGTCTCATCCTCAACTGCCCCCTCGATTACTACCTGAGTTTCGACAACGTGAAGGTCGGCGAGGCCCAGGCCGCCTACGTCGCCGAACGCCTGCCCAAGGACCGGCCCGCCCGCGTCGTCCGCATCTACGGCGCGCCGACCGACCACAACGCCAAGCTCTTCAAGCAGGGCCAGGACAAGATCCTTGCCCCGCTCATCCAGGCCGGCCGCGTGCAGGTCGTCCACGAGGACTACGCCCTCGATTGGAAACCGGAGAACGCGAAGAAGATCATGAACGCCGCCGTGACCAAGGCCGGCAAGGCGATCGACGTCGTCATCGCCTCCAACGACGGCACCGCCGGCGGCGCCATTCAGGCGCTGCAAGAGGACGGGCTCGCCGGCAAGGTGCTCGTCACCGGGCAGGACGCCGATCTCGCCGCCTGCCAGCGCATCCTGCGTGGTACCCAGGCCATGACCATCTACAAGCCGCTGAAGAACCTCGCTGAACTGGCCGCGCGCGTCGCGGTCGGCGTGGCCCGCGGTGAACCGCCGGTCACCACCGCGACCACCGACAACGGCTTCCGCGCGGTGCCGACGATCATGGAGCGCATCATCACGGTCGACCGTGCGAATCTGCAGGCGACCGTCGTCGCCGACGGCTTCCATCGCGCCGCCGACCTCAAGTAGCCCCGCCGCCGGCCCCGCCGGCTCCGCGTCCCGATGCCTCCCCTCGTCGAAGTCCGCGGCCTCACCAAACGTTTTCCCGGGGTCACCGCCCTGCGGGACGTCAGCTTCGACCTGCGTCCCGGCGAGATCCACGCCCTCTGCGGCGAGAACGGCGCCGGCAAATCGACGTTGATCAAACTGCTCGCGGGCATCCATCCGCACGGCAGCTACGAGGGCGAGCTGCGGGTCGGCGGAACGGAGGCGCGTTTCCGCGGAGTGCGCGACGCCGAGGCCGCCGGGATCGCGGTCATCACCCAGGAACTGGCGCTGGTCGACGGCCTGAGCGTCGCGGAAAACATTTTCCTCGGACGCCTCCCGCGGCGGGGGGCGCGCGTTGACTGGCTCGAGACCCACCGGCGGGCCGCAGCGCTGCTCGCGGAATTCGGCCTGGATGTTTCGCCGGAGACCGAGGCCGGGACGCTTGGCGTCGGCAAGAAGCAGCTCGTCGAGATCATCCGGGCGCTCGACAAACGCTCGCGCGTCCTCGTGCTCGACGAGCCCACCGCGGCG
>JAURJO010000010.1 GCA_030832235.1 Verrucomicrobiota bacterium | reverse complement strand
GTGGTAGCCCTTCGCGTCGGTCGCTCCCACGACCTGCCCGCGGGGCACCCCGGCTCCCGCCATGAGGACCGACATCGCGTGCGGCCAGTGGTCGCGGCCGGCGTCCTTGTTCACCTTCGGGGTGCGGCCGAATTCGCCGAGCAGCAGGACAAGGGTCGTGTCGAGCAGCCCGCGCGCGTCGAGGTCGTTGATCAGCGCGGCCACGCCCTGGTCCAGTTTGCGCACCTGTTCGCCGCGGTAAGCGTCAAAGAGCTTCGTGTGGTGGTCCCAGCCTCCGGAGTAGACGGTGAGCCACGAGACGCCGACCTCGACGAGGCGGCGTGCGAGCAGGAGGCGTTGCCCGAAATCGTGGCGCCCGTAGGCGTCTCGCACCTGGGCATCCTCGCGGTTGAGATCGAAGGCGGCTTGCGCGCGCGGCGAGAGCACGAGGTCGACGCCCTGCTGGAAATACTGGTCGAAGTTCACCGCCGGGTCCTCCGCGAGGCGGTCCGTGTGGCGGCGCATGAGGTCGAGCGAGGCGCGCAGGTCGCGGCGCGAGGCGGCGCGGCCCTCGCTGATGTCGGCGGGCAGCACGACGTCGCGCACCTGGAACGACTTGTCCTGCGGATTGCCGCTGATGACGAACGGCGCGTTTTTACCGCCGAGGAAATTGGGCCCGCCGGAGCGGGAGACGCGCGGCAGCGAGACGTAAGCCGGGAGCCCGTGGCGCAGGCCGCGATGGTGCGAGACGACGGACCCGAACGACGGGTGAAACGTCACCGACGCGCCGCAGGCGACCGGCACCGGCGTGCGCGCACCGGTCATCATGTAGTGGTTGCCGCCGCCGTGATTCGGGTCCTTGTGGCAGATGGAGCGCACGACCGTCACCTTGTCGGCCACCTTGGCGAGCTCGGGCACCGCCTCCGAGAAGCGCAATCCGGACACCGCCGTCGGGATGGTGCCGAGCGCGCCGCGAATCTCCGCCGGGGCGTCGGGCTTGGGGTCGAAGGTCTCGTAATGCGACGGTCCCCCGTCGAGCCAGATCATGATGCAGTTGACGCGGTCGCCCGGCCGCGCGGGCCCGCGGGACAACGCCGGGCCGGCAAGGGCGCGCGCCTGCAGCAGGCCGGCCAGGCCGAGGCCACCGACGCCGAGCTGCAGGAAGTCGCGGCGGGGCAAACCGGCGCAGTTGTGCGTAAGGTTCATGGCGGGGCGGGGCCTCAGTGGTTGAACACGAATTCGGCGGAGTTGAGCAACGCCCAAAGCACGTCCTCGGTCGCGTGCACGCGCGTGGCTCCGGGCGAGACGAAGGCCGAGGTGGCGACCGCCAGTTCCGCGGGCAGCGGCGGACGGCTGAGGGTGGCGAGGTAGAGCTCGGTCACGATTTCCGACGGTGAACGCGTTCCGTCCGAGAGCTGCCGCGCACGGCCGCCGGCGGCGCTGAGTTTTCCCTGCAGTCCCTTCGAGTTCATCAAGTGGAGCGATTGGACGACGCTCAGGTGCGCGTCCCGTTCGCAGGGCGGGTCCATGCTAGGGTCGGGCCGGCTGAACGCGTCCATGAACTGCGACTCGATCTTGTAGCTCCAGGCCTGCACGGCGCGGCTGCCGGGCGGCATCCCGGCGAACGTGTCGGTCCCGCTGGTGGCGTCGTTGACGGCGTCGAGCAGCACCTCGGCGGGCAGACGGCGCCGGTAGGCGCGCGAGAAATTTCGGGTGTCCGCGAGGTTGGATTCGTTGGGCTCGGAGCTCAGCTGGTAAAGCGACGATTCCATGATCACACGCATCAGGTGCTTCAGGTCGTAGCCGTGGGCGACGAAGTCGCGGGCGAGCGCCGTGAGAAGCGCGGGTTGCGCCGCGGGGTTTGAGATGCGGAAGTCGTCCACCGGCTCCACGAAGCCGCGGCCGAAGAACGCGGCCCACACCCGGTTCACCGCGGCGGCGGCGAAGTACGGGTTTTCGGGGTGGAGCAATGACGCGACGAGGGATTGGCGGGGATCCTCGTCCTTGGCTCCGGGCTTATGGGGGCCGTCGAGCGGACGCGGCGCCATGACCTCGCCGGTCACAGGGTGTTTCACGACTCCACCCGGGGCGTGGTAAAAGGTCTCGGTGCCGGCGGAGATCGGCGGCGAGAGTCCGGCGCCCTTCTGCTTCACGCCGCCGAAGAAGGCGGCGAACCGGGTGAAGTCGGCCTGGGTCCACTTCTCGTTCGGGTGGTTGTGGCAGCGCGCGCAATCGAGGCGCGTGCCGAGGAAAAGCTGAGCGAACATCGTCGCGCGCTCGGCGGGTTCGCGGCGATCGCGATAGATCACAGCGGGGCCGTCGCGGTGATTGGTCCCTTCGGCGAGCAGGATCTCGCTCACGAACCGGTCGTAAGGCTGGTTCTCCCGGAAGCTCCGCCGGAGCCACTGGTCGAGGATGAGCACGCTTTTCAGGCCGACGCGGTCGGGGTTGGGTCGCACCAGGTCGGCCCACTTCGTCGCCCAATGGTCGGCGTAGGCGGGATGGGCGAGGATCTCGCCGATGACGCGTCGGCGCTTGTCGGGCGCTTTGTCGGCTAGAAACGCGCGCACCTCCTCCGGCGTCGGTAGCACTCCGATGGCGTCCAGTTTCGCGCGACGCAGGAATTCCGCATCGGTGCAGACCGCCGATGGCAGCAGTCCAAGCCGGCGGAAGTTTTCCTGCGCGAGCTCGTCGATGAAGTTGTGGCGGGGCAGTTCAGCGTACCGCTCCGGGGGTAGCAGCCGTTCGGCGGGCACGGTGACGCGGGAGTCGGTGACGAGTCCCATGTAGCGGGCGACGACGACCGCCTCACCGGCGATCACGCCGACGCGCATCCGGCCGTTCTCGTCGACCGCAGCGACCTCGGGGTCGTTCGCCGCGTAGGCCGCGAGAC
>JAURJO010000009.1 GCA_030832235.1 Verrucomicrobiota bacterium | reverse complement strand
GGCTGCACCATGCCTAAACCCGCGCGCAAAACCGGCACCACCACGAGCGGTTGGCGCCCCAGCACACGGGCCCGCGTGGTCTCGAGGGGCGTGGCGATCTCCCTCTCCTCGGTCTCGAGGTCGCGGGTCGCCTCGATCGCGAGCAGCGTCGTCAGCTGGTGCGCGAGCGTGCGGAAGGTCGCCGGCTTCGTCGTGCGGTCCCGCAGGTGGGCGACGAGATGACCGGCCAAAGGATGATCGAGGACGCGGACGGGCATGGCGTTTCGGGGTGAAAAGGGCTGAGCGGTCAGGGCTTGAGCGTGAGGCGGTACACGGCCGGACCCGGCAGCAGCGGCGTGGCCTCCCCGCGCACCCAAGCCTCATGGCCGGCGCGGAAGAATGGCGAGAGGGGGTGCGCGCTTTGTCCGCCCGGCATGTGGAAGATGCCCTCGGCCTCGCGGCCGGGAGCGACCACGAGACGCTGGCTAGCGCCGTGACCCGAGGTCTGTGCGCGAGGCATGTCGTTGTCCCCGGCCAGCGGCACCTCGGGGAAATCAAGCCAGCGGCCAAGCATGGGCACCGCCATACCGAGCGGGTGACGCATCCGGAGGCGGTTTCGCTCACCCCACGACGCGGACGCCAGCGGCCGGCCGGATTTTCCGATTCCGGCCACCACGTCGTCAGCCGCCGCAAGTAACAGGTCATCCCAACGCGCATATTTCGCTTCGAGCAGGTGCAGCGGTTTCTCGCGCAGCAGCGCGCGCAGCGCCGGCTCGAGGTTGAAACGGCGCGAACTGAAGCCGGGCGTTGTCTCCACGCAGGAGGCGAAGATCGGCGTGAACACCCGCATGCGCACCGCCTGCCGGAATTCCGCCACCAGCCGGTAGCTCACCGATCCGGGCTCCGCGCGGCCTTCCCACTTCTCCACCAGCCGGCGCAATTCCGCGCGTTGAGCCGACCCCGCCAGCGCCTCGGGAGTGAGCGCTGCGAGCAGGATGTCGCGCCACTCACCCAGAAAAAGCGCGCGATCATCGAGCTGCACTTTCAGCAGGTCCGCCGGCGTCGCGCGGGCGACCGACGCCAGGCCGTCGCGCAGCTGACGCGCGCGGGCGGCTGGCGCGTAACCGCCCTCACCCAAACGAGCCAGCGCCTCGCCCCCGGCCTGACGCTGGTTTCCCGACCAGATCCGGCCGGGCATCGCCGACGCCGGGCCGCGAACAACCGGGATCTCCGCGGACGCGAGATGGCCGTCCCACTTTCGGTCACCGAAAGTCCACGTGACCGGCAACCGTCCGTCGTAACCGGCGCGTTTCGGCAGCCGCCCGGCGACCGTCCAAGCCACGTCTCCCGCGCGGTCCGCGATCACACAATTCACCACCGTGACCCCAACGCGGTGGGCGACCGCAATCGCCTCCTCCGTCGTCCGCGCCGTTTCCATTTCAAGCAGCGCGAAGTTGGCGGACTCCGGGTCGTGGGCGATCCAGCGCAGCGCCAGCGGGCGGTCGCGGTCATTGCGGCCCACCACCGGACCCCAGATCGTCCATTCGTACTCCACGGTCACCGGATCACCGCCCTTCACCTCGATCGTCTCCTTCCGGATCTCGATCGGCACGTAATCGTCCCGGGCCGGCGCGCGATAAAAGCGCTTCGAGGCGGAGACCGTCTCGACCACGACGAGATCCACCGTGTCGGCGTTGGCCACCGTGACGCCCCACGCGACATCACCGTTGCTGCCCGCGATGACGGCCGGCGTGCCGGGCAGGGTGACGCCCGTGACGCGACGCCCGCCCGTTTCCAACGACGCGCGATACCAGATGTTCGGCACGGAGTGGCCGAGGTGCATGTCGTTCGCCAGCAGCCCGCCGCCACCGGCAGTGTGGACGCCGGCCAGCGCGAGGGCGTTGGAGCCGGGAATGGAGTCCGGATCACGCGGTGCGAAGGGAAACGCGAGGTCGGCCAGCGCGTCAGCCCGCAGGATGCCCGGCGCAGGCAATGCTCCCGTCCGCGCGGCACGGATATTGATCACCTTCGGTCCCGGGATCGCAGGCAACGGGGCCGTGGTGCCGTCGAGCGCCGCATCGTCGGGCGCCGTGACCGGCGCAAAGAAACCCAGTGAGTCTGCGCCGTACACATCGCGCAGGGTCATGAGCGAACGCTCGTGGTTTCCCGTGGAGTCCTGCAGGTCGAGCATCATGGCGTAACCGACGAGGGCGCTGTCCTCGGCACGCCACGGCGCAGGGTCGGCACGCAGCAAAAGATACTCGAACGGCTTGGCGCCGAGGTCGGCGAGACCGGCGTTCACGCCGGCGACGTAGGCGTCGAGCACGGCGCGCTGCGCGGCCGGCAGCGACGCGACGACCTTCACCGCGAGGGCACGAAACCCATGCATGCGCGTCGCGCGGTCACGCGGCAGCGCGCGCTCCCCGAAAAGGGCGGCGAGCTCACCCGCGCCGGCGCGGCGCAGCACGTCCATCTGGAAAAACCGGTCCTGCGCGTGCAGCCAACCGAGCGCCCGCGCGACGTCGGCCCGGCTCGCACCGCGCACCGTGGGCACGCCGAGCGCGTCGCGCTCGATCGTCACGGCCGCGCCCGCACCGGGTAACTTCGCGTCACCGTCAAGGCGCGGAAGGCTGGCCCGCACGCGCGAGGCAAGCCACGCACCACCGGCAACGACGGCCAAGAGGCCCGCTCCAAGGATAACGGCGGCGAGACGGAGACGGCGGGCGGCGGACGGGCTCATCAGGGCCAAGGCGGGCGGCGCATTCCGCACCGGGCAAACCCAAAAGCGTCAGCGCCGCCGCAGGCGTCCGTAATAGACCGCGGTGGCGAGCGCCCCAAGCAGCCAGGTCGGGAAGTTCACCCAAAGCTGGTGGAACGGCACCGGGTAGTGGCGGCAGGCCCAGATGATCGCGACATGCTTCACCGCGATCAGCACCCAGCCGAAAAGGATGAGCAGCTCCACGCGCCGGCTGCGCCGCGGCGTCCGGTGCACGACGACCTCCTGGATGAAGGCCTCCCGCACCGCCTCCGGCGCAGGCGACCGTCCGGAGATGAGTTGGACCAGATTGGCGAACATTGGCGCGTGAGCGGGAAGCCTAACGATCCGCTACCAAACGCAAATGCCACGCCGACCACTGGGTGAAAAAGGCGCCACGCGCCGGCGCTCCACCAAACGCCCGGCAGGCGAATCCCGACCCGATGGGTTTTCAAAGTCCGCCCGAATCCCCGACTTCGGTTCGGTCCGCCATCGCTCCACCCGCGAGGGCGCTTGGCCGACGACTAAGGACCACCCAAGCCCGGCTCAGGCTACTCGGCCGGCCAGACGCTCGAGTGTCGGGCCGGCGAGCTCGATGGTCTTCGTCGGGAAGGCGAAGGAGAGGCCGCGGGCCTCGACCGCGCGCATGATCTCGAGGTTGATCTCCTGCTTGATCGCGAGCGAGCGACCGAAGTCGGGCTCGTTCACCTCGTAGGCGAGCCAGAGGTCGAGCGAAGACGCGCCGAACTCCCGGAAGTAGACATGCACATCCTTCCGTTCCACCTCCGGCCGCGCCAGCAGGAGTGAACGGATGTCGGCGACGATACCCTCGAGTTGATCGGGCCGGCTGGAGTAGGTCAGGCCGATCACCTGCTCGAAGCGGCGGCCGGTGAAACGCGAGAGGTTGGTGATCGTGTCTGACGCGACCGTCTTGTTGGGGATCACCATCAGCGAGCGGTCCTGCAGGCGGACGCGCGTCGAGCGCAGGCCGACGTCCTCGATCTTACCGACGTTCGCGCCGATCCTCACGGAGTCACCGACGCGGAACGGCTGGTCGACCGCCACGACGATCGCGCCGAAGACGTTCGCCAGGGTGTCCTGCGCCGCGAGGGCGAAAGCGAGGCCACCGATGCCGAGACCCGCGAGGAGCGCCTTCACGTCGAACCCGAGCCCTTGCACGGTGAGCAGCACGCCGAGGATCGCGAAGAGCGTCAGGGCGGTCTTGCGGATCCACGGCATGAACGCCGCGACCCCGAGGTTCCGTTCGCGCGAGACCTCGCCGGCATGCTCCAGCAGCGCAGCAAGGGCGCACCAGAGCGCCCAGAAGAGGGTCAGGGAAAACGCCACTTGCGAGCCACGGCCGATATACAGGTCGGCCTCCACCGAGAGCTTCAGCACCCGCAGCGAGGAAAAAAGGCCGGTGAGGGTGACCAACGCAGCCGCCGGCCGCTCCAGCGCCGGGAAGAGCTTGTCGTCCAGCGTGGTCTCCGTCCGTTCCGCCACCCGCCGCAGCATAGGGAAGAGCAGCCCCGTGACGATGCGGCGACCGAGCAACGCGACGAGCAGCATCGCCGCCGCCACCGCGAAATGCGTGAGCGTGTTGCCCGAGGAGTTGATGCCTAGGAGGCGCAGGGTCGAATCGACGAGATGCTCAAGAAAGTCCGGGGACTCCCCGCGCCCCGAGAGCTCCACGGAGGCGAGTTCCGCTGGCTCGGCCGCCCCGCCACGGAGCGGCACCAACACCAGCGGCAGCCACCGCCACGGCGACGTAACGGAAAAACGCTTCATGCGGGCAGGACACATCCCGCGCCCGCGGTTTGTCAAAGGCGTTCGCCCCGTTCAGGCCGCCGCGGAGCCCGCCGGCCGGCGCCGTAGCCAGCCGAGCAGAAAAATCCCCGCGCCGAAGAACACCTCGACCCCGATTTGCAGGCGAGCGTACGCGCGCGCCGCGTCGGCCGCACCCGTCACGCCCGCCCACCAGGGCTGGACGACACCGGCGACAACCGGATCGGAAAGGATCATTTCGCCGCCGACCTTGCCGAGGATCGCCGCACCGATGAACACGACGACCTGGAACCGCGCCATCAGCCGGGAAATCAGGTTGCTGGCGAACACCACCAGGGGGATGCTCAGGGCCAACCCGAACATCAGGAGGCCGAAATGCCCGCGCGATGCGCCGGCCACCGCCAGCACGTTGTCGAGCGACATGGTGACGTCCGCCACGACGATCATCCAGACCGCCTGCCAGAGCCCTCGCGCGCCTGCCCCGCCCTCCTCGGGGGCTCCCTCGTTCTGCCTCAGCAGCTTCAGGGCGATCCACAGGATCATGAGGCCGCCCCCCAGCTGCACGAAGCGGATCGCGAGCAGTTGCGTGGCGACGAAAGTCAGCCCGATGCGCAGCAACACCGCGGCTCCCGCCCCGGCCGCGATCCCGATCATGCGCTGGCGCGCCGGCAGGTTGCGCACCGCCAGGGCGATCACCACCGCGTTGTCCCCGGCGAGTACGATGTCGATCCAGACGATGTTCAGGATCGCGAGAATCCAGTCTCCCGCCGCCTGGGGC
>JAURJO010000085.1 GCA_030832235.1 Verrucomicrobiota bacterium | reverse complement strand
GGGTGTCAGCATGACTCAGGATTTCCGCTCCGCGTCGACCCGAGCGAGGCTTTCCGCCATCGCCGCCACCAGCCGCGCGTGAAAACCGGCGGTGTCGCGCTTGAGGTGCAACCCGGCTGCGCAGGCATGCCCGCCACCGCCGAATCCGGCGGCGATACGGTCGACCCGCGCCGACTTGTCCTTGGCGCGCAAGCTGGCCTTGAAGGTGCCATCAGCCCGCTCCTCAACCAGCGCGGCGATCTCAACGCCGTCGATGCAGCGGGCGTAGTCCACCAAGCCCTCGGTGTCCTCGGCGGTGGCCCCGGTGGCGGCGAAGATGCCGGCCGGCAACGTTCCCACGCACACTCGCCCGCCGCATTCGAGGCGCAATGACGCCAGGAACTCTCTCAGCAACCGCAATTTTCCGATGGTCTCGCGTTCGTAGAGCTCGAAGCCGGCCTCGGCGGGATTCGCTCCGCGAGCGACGAGTTCACCGGCGAGCTCGAAACAACGCCGCGAAGTGGCACCGAAGCGGAACTGGCCGGTGTCGGTAAGGATGCCCGCGTAGAGGGCCCGCGCGGCGTCCGCGTCGATCGCGTAGCCGCCGTCGATCATCACGCCGGCGAGGATTTCGCACGTGGCTGCGGCGGCGGTGTCGATGAGGTTTACCACCCCGAAACCTTGGTTCGAAAGATGATGGTCAATGACGCCGACGGGCGACGGGAAGCGAGCCTTGAGCCGATCGCCTCCACGGGCGTGATCGGCGCAGTCGACGAAGACGGCGGCCCATTCGCGCGGACAGCGCAGGACATCCTCGAACGGTCGAAAGGGCGTGGAACGCGCGAGATACTCCAGTCGGCGCGGCACGGCGTCGGGGTTGACGCAGATCACCTCGTGCCCGAGCGAAGCCAGAACACGGGCGAGCGCCACCTGCGAGCCGACGCAATCACCGTCGGGCCGCGCGTGTCCGCAAACGGCGACCGGCCGACCGGCGAAGGCGGCGATGAGCTCGCGGAAACGGAGGGAGAGTCCGGGGAAGTATTCCGCCACGCGAACGCCCTCAGGAGGAGGCCGGCGGCGCCGGCGGGTGATCGATCCGGTCGAGCGCGCTCAGGATGCGGGCACCCCGGATCGCGGATTCATCGAGCACAAACTCGAACTTCGGCAGGTATTTCAGGACGATCCGGCGCCCGAGCTCGGATCGCAGCTCACCCGCCTTGGAGCGAATCCAGCGCAGTTTAGCCACGCCGGTATCCTCGTCCCCCACGACCGCCACGAACACCCGCGCATCGCGCAGGTCGGGTGAGACGCGCACCTCGGAGATCGTGACCGCCACCGCCTCGGCCTGATAGTGCCGGCGGAGGATGTCGCTGAGCTCACGTTGCACGAGCTCGTTGACGCGGACGGTACGGTTGCTCATCGGGACGAAGGGCGCGGCCGGCGGGTCCGGCGGCGCGTCACAGGGAGGCGCGGACCTTCTGGACCTCGTAGCACTCGATGATATCGCCGGCGGCGTAGCCGTTGAAATCGTCGAGCTTGATGCCGCATTCGAGGCCGGCGCGGACCTCGTTGGCATCGTCCTTGAAGCGCTTGAGCGTGGCGATCTTGCCCTCGTTGACGATCTCGCGGCCGCGGCGCAGACGCGCGGAGGCGTTGCGGTTGATCTTGCCCTCGGTGACGAGGCAACCGGCCACGAAACCCTTGGCGAGAGGGAACACCTGGCGGACCTCGGCGGCGCCAGTCTTGATCTCCTTGATGTCGGGATCGAGCAGATCGGCCATCATCTCGCGGACCTTGTCGCCCATCTCGTAGATGATCTCGTAGGTCTCCACGCGCACCCCATGATGTTTCGCGAGAGGGGTAACCCCGTTCTCCAAACGGGTGTGGAATCCGATGACGACGGCACCCGCGGCGCTGGCCATGAGAATGTCGTTCTTGGTGACGAGCCCAACCTCGATGGAGACGATCTCGAGCTGCACTTTTGCGCTCTTGATGCCCTCGAGGATGTTGCGCACCGCCTCGGAGGAGCCGAAGACGTCGGTCTTGATGATGACCTTGAGCGCTTTCGCCTGGGTGGCGGCGATGTTGGCGAACAGTTGCTCGACGGAAACCTCCTTCGGGGCGGCGGCGGCCGTGGTGGCCACCTTCCGCAGGCGCAATTGCTCCTCCTCCGCAAGCTTCTCGGCCTCACGGGCATTCTTGACCGCGCGGAAGGAAGCGCCGCTATCGGGCGTGCCACTCCAGCCGATGACGCGCACCGGTGTGGCGGGAGGCGCCTCTTTGAGGTTACGCCCTTGATCGTCGAACATGGCGCGGACCTTCGCGTGATTGGGGCCGCTCACGAGGGCGTCCCCGACGCGCAAGGTGCCACGCTGAACGATGACGGTGGCGAGTGGACCGCGGCCGAAATCGATCTCGGATTCGATGATGATGCCGCTCGCTTCAGCCTTGGGGTTGGCCTTGAGCTCCAGAACGTCGGACTGGAGCAGGATCATCTCGAGCAGCTCGTTGATTCCCTGATTCTTGATGGCGGCGACCGGCACGGTGATCGTCTCGCCACCCCAATCCTCCGGCGCGATACCGCGCTGCTGCATCTGGTTCTTCACCTGATCCAGATTCGCCCCCTTCACGTCCATTTTGTTGACGGCGACGAGGAGCGCAAAGCGGTCGGAATGATTCTGTTTCTCGGCGAGAGCGATCTTCAGCGCCTCATCCGTCTGCGGCATGAACCCGTCGTCGGCGGCGACGACAAGAATCGCGATATCGGTCACGCTGGCGCCGCGGGCGCGCATTTTCGTGAACGCGGCGTGTCCCGGGGTGTCGAGGAACGTGATCTTACGGCCGTTGAACTCGATCTGGTAGGCGCCGATGTGCTGCGTGATGCCACCGGCCTCGCCGGCGGCCACGTTGGCCTTGCGGATGGCGTCGAGCAGGGAGGTTTTGCCGTGGTCAACGTGACCAAGGATGCACACAACGGGGGGACGCGGAGCCAGATGCTTGGACTCATCCTCCTCAGGCTTCTTTTCCTTCCGTTCCTTGGCGGCGGCCTGCTGGGCGGCGGCATCACCGCGGTGTTTGATCTCCAGCAGGAAGCCGTATTTCTCGGCGACCTTCTGGGCGATGGACTCGTCGATGGTCGAGTTCATCGCCGCGAAACCCACAAGTTGGTTCAGCTCGGAGATCAGTTTGAACGGCTTGAGTCCGAGAGCGACCGCGAAGTCGCGTACCACGACCGGCGGCTTGAGGTGCAGGATC
>JAURJO010000084.1 GCA_030832235.1 Verrucomicrobiota bacterium | reverse complement strand
TCGGCATCGTTTTCTCCAATTTCATGGGCGCCGGGGTCTACACGTACCGCGGCGGATCCGACGACCTCGTCGGCAAGATGGCGGACGAACTGCGGCGCAACGGCGTCGAACTGCGCAAGAAGGTGCTCGTCGAGCGCGTGATCGTCGAGGAACGCGGCGGCCGCAAGGTCGCGGCGGGCATCGTTGCCAAAGGGGGACGGGTCGTGCGCGCAAAGGCGGTTCTTTCCAACGCCAACCTGAAGAACACCATTCTGCGGCTGGCGGGGGAGGAGAACTTTCCGGCCGAGTTCGCTGCGGCCGCCAAGGCGGTGCGCATCAACACCAGCTCGTGCCAGGTCTACCTCGGCATCCGCAAGGGCGATAGTATTCCGCATATCGGCGACCTCGTGTTCACGTCGGCCAACCCGCGTTTCAGCAGCACCGAGCTGACGGACCTGCACACGACGAGCCGCACCTTCTCGGTTTACTACCCGGACACCAGGCCGGGCGGTGACCGCTACACGGTCGTGGTATCGCTCAACGCGCGCCACGAGGACTGGGCGGGATTGTCGGATGAGGACTACGAGCGCGAGAAGGCGCGTCTGATCGAGGAGTCGATCGTGGCGCTGGAACGCTACATTCCCGATGTGCGGGCGAAGATCGACTGGAAGGAGGCTGCGACACCGCGGACGGTAGAACGTTACACGACGCATTTCGGCGGCACGTCTTTTGGCACCAAGTTCGAGGGCCTGAAGATCTCGATGGACCTGCCGGAGGTTCTGCCCGGGCTCTACCACGCCGGATCCGTCGGCATCATCATGTCGGGCTGGCTGGGCACCATCAACTACGGCGTCATCGTCGCGAACAAAGTCGACAAGGCGCTCCACGCCGAAAAACGTGCGGCCACTGCCGCTCCCACCGCATGAGCTTTCCCCCGGTCACCGACCTCATCCCTCACCGTCCGCCGTTCCTGTTTCTGGACGAGATCGTCAGTCAGACGCCCGATGGGCTTGTGGCGCGTAGGACCTGGCGGGCGGAGGAGGATTTTTATCGCGGACACTATCCGGGTGCGCCGATCACGCCGGGGGTGCTGTTATGCGAAGCGGTTTTCCAGGCTGCCGGTTGCCACCTTGCCTTGAAGGCCCGCGCGGCGGGCGGCGCGCCGGGCGCGGGCGTTCCGTTGATCGCGAAGATCAGCGACGTGCGTTTCCGCCAGCCGGTTTATCCGGGCGACACGATTCTTCTCGAGGTGAAGGAAAAGGACGCCCTCGGCGGCTTCACGATGCTCGGTGGTTCGATCAAAAAGGCCGACGGCACCCGCGTATTGAACGTTGATTTTTCGGTCGCCTGGAAGGCTCCCGCGGGCGCGCCGGCGACATGAGCGATTTCCTTCAACTCGCCGGCCGTACGGTGGTCGTATTCGGCGTCGCCAATCGGAAGAGTGTCGCGTGGGCCGTCGCCAAGACCCTCGAGGAGCAAGGCGCGAAGGTCGTTTACAGCGTGCGCTCGGAAGCGCGCCGCCAATCGCTCACGTCGCTCCTCGCCGGGCGGCCGGTTTTTGTGTGTGACGTCGAGCAGGAGGGTGCCGCGGACCGTCTCGCCGCGGAGATCGCGGCGGCCGGACACGGTCCGATCCACGGCATCGTGCATTCGATCGCGTTCGCAAACTACAGTGCCGGCCCGCGGGCCTTCCATGATACGACGCGCGCCGATTTCCTGCAGGCTACCGCGGTCTCCTCGTTTTCGCTGGTGGAAATAGCCCGCGCCTTCAAAGCGACGCTGGCCCCCGACGCTTCGGTGGTGACGATCGGCATCTCGTCGCTGCTCGTGACGCCTGACAATTACGGCTACATGGGACCGGTGAAGGCGGCCTTGGAATCCACGGCGCGCTTTCTGGCGAAGTCGTTCAGCGCCGATTCCGCGGTACGTTTCAACGTCGTCGGCGCGGGTCCGCTCAAGACCAGCGCGTCGGCGGGTATCCCAGGGTACGTCGAGAGCTACCTTTACGCCGAGAAGCTCACGTTCCGGAAGCGGAACCTCGACACGCAGGAGGTCGCGAACGCAGCGGCGTTTCTCCTGAGCCCGCGCAGCAGCGGACTCAACGGCACCACCGTGATCGTCGACGCCGGACTGGGCTCGAACTACTTTGATCGCGACATCATCCGCCGGGCAATGCGGGCGGGTGGGGAAGAGGGCAGGGGATGAGGTTCGAGCACGCCTGCATCGAGTCCCTGGCCGTCGCATTGCCGGATGAGGTCTGGACCTCGACCGACATCGAAACACGGCTCGCGCCCGCGTACGAACGCCTGAAGCTCCCGGCGGGGCGGCTGGAGTTGATGACGGGGATCCGCGAGCGCCGGATGTGGCCGGCGGGGACGCGGCCCTCGGACGCCAGCGCCGCGGCGGGTCGAGCGGTTCTGGCGAAATCCGGGCTGAAGGCGGATGACGTGGAGCTTTTCATCCACGCCGCGGTGAGCCGTGACATGTTGGAACCGGCGACCGCATCGTTCGCGCACCGCAAAATCGGCCTGCCGCCGCAGGCGCAGGTGATGGATGTGTCGAATGCCTGCCTCGGCTTCCTGAACTCGCTCGTGTTGGCGGCCTCGATGATCGAGGCGGGACAAATCCGCTGCGCGTTGGTCGCGGCGGGGGAGAACGGGCGGCCGTTGGTGGAGCAGACCCTGCGCACGCTGAATGAACGACCGCTGTCGCGGAATGACATCAAGCCGTACTTCGCCAACCTCACGATCGGCTCCGGGGCGGTGGCGGCGGTCGTCTGCCACCGGTCGCTCGCGGGAGGACGCGGGCATCGCATCCTCGGCGGCACGGCGCGCGCCG
>JAURJO010000083.1 GCA_030832235.1 Verrucomicrobiota bacterium | reverse complement strand
CTTGTCAGGCGTTGATCAGCCAGCCGTCGCGGTACTTGCGGCTGAGGAACTGGTTGGCGCCGGCGTCGTCGGTGCGGCCGGTCTTGCCGTCGTACTTCAGTTTCTTGCCGGCGCGGTAGGCGACGAGGCCGAGCGCCATCTGCTCGGTCATGAGGCCGTTGTAGTCGAAGTTGCAGGAGGTCTTCGTGACGTCACCCTTGCAGGCGGTGATCCACTGCTCCTGGAAGTCGCCGATGTCGGGTAACTGCGCCTCCTTCGGGCGGATCTTGTAGTCGGTGAGGTCGGCCTTGGCGTCGGGGATGAGCATCCGCGAGTTGAAGTCCGAGAGGAGCACGCCCTTCGTACCCTTGAACATCGCGCCGTGGCCGATGCCGTCGAGGTCGATGTACTTCTTCGGCGAGGTGGGGAACACTTTGCCTTGGTACCAGCTCACGCGGATCGGCCCGCGCCAATCATTGGCCGGGTGCTCGAAGTGCGCCTCGAGTTTCACCGGAGTGACGTCGGGGTTGAAGGGATCGCCCTTGGCCTCGACCGCCGTCGGATAGGTGGCGTCGATCGCGTTCCACGCGAGGTCCATGGTGTGCGCGCCCATGTCGCCCACCTGGCCGGTGCCGAAGTCCCAAAACATGTTCCACTGCAGGCAATTCGCGCCCGGTCCACCGGAGAAATATCCGGGGTTGTACGGATGGTAGGGCGACGGCCCGATCCATTGGTCGTAGTGCAGCGTCTTCGGCGGCGATCCCTCGGCGGGCAGGTAACCGGGACGCGGAAGCTGGCGGTTGCCCCACGCGAAGACGCCCTGGAGGTTGCCGACGGCCCCGTCGCGGACCATCTCCTTCACGCGGCTGAAGTTCGGGATCGCATGGCGCTGCGTGCCGGCCTGCGTCGCGAGCTTGGTGCGCTTCTCGAGGTACTTCGCCCGCACCAAACGCGCTTCCTCCACCGTGAGGGCGATCGGCTTCTCCATGTAGACGTGCTTGTCGCGGTTCATCGCCCAGACCGCGATGTGCGCGTGGTTGTGGTCCGGCGTGCAGCAGACGACCGCGTCGATGTTCTTCACCTCCTTGTCGAGCAGCTGGCGCCAATCGATGTAGGTCTTCGCGCCCGGGAACGCCTTCAGCGCGTCCGGGAAACGCAGCTCGTTGACGTCGCAGAGCGCGACGACGTTTTCCTTCCGCAGCGCGTTGTAGTGCGCGAGGCCGCGGCCCCAGACACCGATCAGCGCGACGTTGAGTTTGTTGCTCGGACGATTCTGGCCAAACAGAGTCCCCGTGGGGAGAATCAGGAGGCCGGCGCCGGAGGCGGAGGCCGACTTCAGGAAGTGGCGGCGATTAAGGGGTTTCATCGGAACGCGAGCGTGGCGCGCCCCGCGCACGCGGTCAACGCCGCGCGCCTGGCTGAATTCCGAAACAGGGCTACGCGACCGCCAGCGCCCGCCCCACGTCGCTCGGCTTCGCTCCGGTGGCCAGCATCGCGCGGACCAGCAGATCGAGCGAAACATCCGACTCGGCCGCCTCCATCTTCGCGACGCGGGATTGACTGGAACCCAGCTTCCGCGCCAAGGCGACCTGCGAGAGCCCGAGTTTCATCCGGCGATCCTTCAAGCGCCCGGCCAAAGCCAAGCGAATGCTGACAAGTGCAGCCTCCTCGGAACTCAGGCCGAGGAAATCCTCCGCCGACCCCAGCTTCCACCCCGCCGCCTCAAGGCGGTTTCGTTTTTCGGTCTTCATATTGAAATTTATAGTCAGATGCCGTGAAAACGCCGCAGCCGGTTTCGGCAATTGGCGATGATACGCAACGGAGTGCTCCTGGTTTTCTTATCTGTGACTTCCGCAATCACGATCGCATCCGCCGTAATCTGGTAAAAGATCCGCCAAGTCGTCGTCTCGTCGGGAATCCGAAGCTCGTGCACTCGCGGGCCGATGGAAGGCATCGGCCTGGAATGAGGCAGGCCCAGTGTTTCACCGCACTGCAACCGCCGCAGGAGAACACCGGCCTCGATCCTGGCCTCACGCGAAAACGGCGGCGTCTTTATCTCGCCGTGCAGCCACGCCAGAGGCTTCTCACCACCTTCCATAAGACGAAGGTGCGCTCAGGACATGATATGTCAATTCCGACATACGCTGTTCACGCCCCGCGCGCGCGGTCAACGCCGCGCGCCTGGCTCAGGCCAGAATATCCTTCACGACGTGGCCGTGGACGTCGGTCAGGCGGTAGTCGCGACCCTGGAAGCGTACCGTGAGTCGCTCGTGGTCGAACCCGAGGAGGTGCAGAATCGTCGCCTGAAGGTCGTGCACGTGCACCTTGTTCTCCGTGACGCTGAATCCCAGCTCGTCGGTCTCGCCGTAGGAGAAGCCGCGTTTCACGCCGCCACCCGCGAGAAAAAGCGAGAACGCGTCGGGGAAGTGGTCGCGTCCGAGCACGTCGCCTTTGGAGGTGCGTCCTTCGCGGAAGGGCGTGCGCCCGAACTCGCCGCCCCAGACGACAAGCGTGTCATCCAGCAGCCCGCGCGCCCGCAGGTCGCGGATGAGCGCGGCGACGGGCTTGTCGGTCTGCGCCATCTTCCGCGTGAGGCCGCCGCGGATATCCTCGGCGGCACGGGTGCCGTGGAAGTCCCAGCCCCAGTCGAACAGCTGCACGAAGCGCACGCCTTGCTCGAGGAGCCGACGCGCGAGCAGGCAATTGTTGGCGAAACTGGCCTCACCCGGAGTCGCCCCGTAGGCCTCGAGCATCGCGGGCGTCTCGCGGGAGATGTCCATGACCTCGGGCACGCTCGCCTGCATGCGGTACGCCAGCTCGTACTGCGCGATGCGCGTGACAGTCTCGGGATGGCCGAGATCGGCGGCCTGCCGCTCGTTGAGCGCCCGGAGCGCGTCGAGCGTCTGGCGGCGCAGAGCCCGGTTCATGCCGGGCGGATCGCTCACGTAGAGCACGGGGTCGCCCTTTGAGCGGCATTGCACACCTTGGAAGACCGACGGCAGGAAACCTGTTCCCCACGCGCTCTGGCCGGCGCTGGGCTGCGTGCCGCTGCTGATCAGGACCACGAAGCCGGGCAGGTTCTCATTCTCCGAACCGAGGCCATAGGTGACCCACGAACCCATCGAGGGACGCCCTCCGCGCGGCGAGCCCGTGAAGAGCAGCAACTCCGCCGGCGTGTGGTTGAACTGGTCGGTGTGCATCGACTTCACGACGCACATCTCGTCGGCGATGGAATGGAAACCCGGCGCGGCGTCGGACATCCAGATGCCGCCCGCGCCATGCCGCGTGAAGGTGCGTGGCGTGCCCATCAGCGTCGGCGTGCCGGTGGTGAAAGCGAAGCGCCGGCCCTTGATGAAATCATCCGGCGCCAGCTGGCCATCGCGCTTCACGAGCTCCGGTTTGTAGTCGAAAAGATCCAGGTGCGGCGGGCCGCCCGACATGTGCAGGTAAACGACCCGCTTTACCTTCGGCGCGAAGTGCGGCGGCCGCACCGCGAGGGGGTTGGCCACGCCGGCCGCCGCCTCCGCACGGCCTCCGAGCGCCCGCAGCGCGATCGCGCCGAGGCTGAATTGGCCGGCGCCGCGCAGGAATTGGCGGCGGGTCTGGTGCAGCAGCTGCTCGTGGGCGAGGCTCATGGCTTCATCAGAAACTCGTCGAGATTAAGGAGCACGTTGGCCACCGCCGTCCAGGCCGCCAGCTCCGCCGGCGCGAAGGTTGAGGGCGGCGGGTTTGCGGGGTTGGCGATCATCGCCGCCGCCAGCTCGGGCTCGCGGGAATAGGTTTCGCGTGAGGCGCGGTACAATGCGGCCAGCGGAGCAACGTCCGCTTCGGCCGGAGGGCGCAGCAGCACGCGGCGCAGGCCGTCCCGCACCTTATCCTCAACCGGGGCCGGCCCGTGGCCGATGAGCCGCGCAAGCGCCTGCGCCGCCTCCACGTATACCGGATCGTTCATTGTCACCAGCGCCTGCAGCGGAGTGTTGGTGCGGTTGCGGCGCAGCGTGCACACCTCGCGGTTCGGGGCATCGAAAGTGACCATCGAGGGATACGGACTGCTGCGCCGCCACTCGGTGTAGAGACCGCGCCGATACTTGTCCTCTCCCTCGCTGGTCTTCCAATCCAGCGCGCCGCCGAAAGCCGCCCGCAGGTCGAAGGCCGGCTGGAACGGCCGCGCCGGCGGTCCGTGCAGCTTCTGGCTCAGCAATCCGCTCGCGGCCAGCACCTGGTCGCGCACCACCTCGGCGGCCGCCCGATGCCGCGGGCCGCGCGAGAGCAGCCGGTTGTCGGGATCCGCCGCCAGCGCCTCCGGCGTCACACGCGAGCTCTGGCGGTAGGTCGCCGAGGTGACGAGCAGCCGCAGGAACTTCTTCTGGTCCCAGCCTCCCGCGATCATCTCGGTGGCCAGCCAATCAAGCAGCTCAGGATGCGACGGCAGCTCACCCTGCGAACCGAATTCCTCGCTTGTGCGGACGAGGCCGGTGCCGAAAACCGACTCCCACAGGCGGTTGACGAGCACGCGCGACGTGAGGGGATTCGCGGGGTCGACCAGCCAGCGGGCCAGCCCCATCCGGTCGGCCGCCGCCCCGGCCGGCAGCGCATGAAACGCGGACGGCACGCCCGGCTCCACCTCATCGCCAAGCGCGAGGTGGTTGCCACGAAGCTGCACATGCGTCTTCCGCCGCTGGTCGGCCGCCAGCTCCCGCATGATCGGGGTCGTGGTCGGCTCTTGAGCTTCGACCTGTTGGCGCAACGCGGTGAGACGGCGGCGCTCCTTGGCCAACTCGGGCGCCACCTCTCGCACATAGTGGCCGAGCAACCGCTCGTTCTCCTCCGGCGAGCGTTCCACCTCGGCGCGACGGAGCAGGGCCAACTCGGCGGCCGGCGTCCGCATGACATCGGCGATCCGCGGCTCCTGGGTCAGGCCGACGCGAAAATGATTCAACGTGGCCTTCGCCACCGCCGACTGCTGCTCGATCGTCACCACCAGCCGTTCACCCTCAGCCAGCACCACGGGCTTCTTCGTTTGTACCACCAACGCGTGCGCGTCCTGTTTCGCTCCGCCCACTGCCCAGCCTTTGCGCGGCGGCGCCTTCTTTCCTTTCGCCGCGCGGGGCGGCTCAGCGTCGCTGATCACCAGCGAAGCATCATAGCCGGTCTGGTTGAAATCCGCCGAGGCCATCGCGAGCGGGATGTCCAGCAACCCGCCGACCTCGGCCGTCTGATTCGGACGCGGAGCCTCACGCAGGGTTGTCTCGAAAACCGACTTCCGCTGCGCATCGAGCGCGACGACCCGCAGCCCCGCCGGGGTCGCTTCCTCTCCCAAACGCCCCCAAACCACCACGCGCTCGACCGGAAGCGTGGAGCCGAGATCCAGCTCCCACCAGGGGTCGTCGCCAGCCGCAGTCTGCGCGATTGAACCTGCCGTCGGATCACCCGCGGTATTGCCGTCGATCGCCCGCGCCGGAAGCGACTCGCCCGCGACCGAGCTCTGCGTAGCGACGCCTCCCGCGGCGATATTCTTGCCGCCAACGAAAACCTCAACCTCGGCGAGCGGGAGCACTCGCGCCTTGCCGGGCAATTCCACCCGCACGAAGCGCGCCTGCCGGTGGGGCAGCGCGGGACGCACGGCCGCGCGCACGCGGTTGACGACGAAGTTGCCCGCGGCGCCGCCCGCTCCCTTGCCCGGCAAAGATTCGTCGGGCAGCGACTCGATGCGAAACGCGGTGAACGCGTCCCCGGCCGGAGCGGAGACTTCCACCGTGGTCGTGTCCTTGGGCTTTCCGGGAACGACCTTCACCCGGCCTTCGGCATCGATCGCCACCTCTGCGCCCGCGGCGCTCCGAACCTCGGCGGGCCGCGGGGAGATCCAAACAGGGTTCGCCGGAAAATCGCGCGCCCAGCGTAGCGCCGCTTCGGCGTGGGCGGGGCGCGCGGCGTCGAATTTGGCGACGAGCGAGGCGATCTCCGATTCCCAGCCCTCGCGTTTCCGCTGCTGTTCGGCGCTCAGGAAATCCAGCACGGGCGACTCGTCGTTACGGTCGGCGTCCTCCGTCTGGTTGAAGATCGCGTACATCCGGAAGTACTCCTTGATCGAGATCGGGTCGTATTTGTGCGTGTGGCATTGCGCGCACGCCATCGAGGTGCCCATCCACACGGCCATCGTTGTGTTCACGCGGTCCACGACCGCCACCGAACGGAACTCCTCATCGTCGGTGCCGCCTTCGGTGTTGTTCATCGTGTTCCGGTGGAATCCGGTGGCGATGAGTTGGGCGCGAGTGGGGTTGGGCAGGAGGTCGCCGGCGATCTGCTCGATGGTGAAACGGTCAAAGGGCAGATTGGCGTTGAACGCGTCGATCACCCAGTCGCGGTAGGGCCAGATGCTGCGCGGCTGGTCATCGGCGTAGCCCTTGGAGTCGGCGTAGCGCGCCAGATCAAGCCAGCCGCGCGCCCAGTGCTCGCCGTAGGCCGGCTTCGCCAACTGACGATCGACGTAGCGCTCGTAGGCTCCGGGCGCGGAGTCAGCGACAAACGCCTCCACTTCCTCCAGCGTCGGAGGCAGGCCGGTCAGATCCAATGCCACCCGGCGCGCGAGCATGGGACGTCCGGCTTCCGGCTGCGGTTTGATTCCCGCCCGCTCCAACGGTGCGACGATGAACCGGTCGATCGCGCCGCGCGGCCAAGCGGTGTCGCGCACCACCGGCGGCTCCGGCCGCACCGGCGCCTCGTAGGACCAGTGACGCGCGTAGGGCGCTCCACCCGCGATCCATCGCCGCAGGGTATCGATCTCGGCCGAAGTAAGCGTCTTGCCGCTCTTCGGTGGCGGCATCAGCTCGTCGGCGTCGGTCGTGACCAGGCGCTTCAGCAATTCGCTCTTGTCTGGCTGACCGGGCACGATCGCGAACGCCCCGCCGCCCAGGTCCTCGAGCGCACCTTCGCGGGTATCCAGCCGCAGGCCCTTCTGCCCGCCCTTTCGCCCGTCCTCGTCGGGCCCGTGACACAGGAAACAATTGTTGGACAGGATCGGGCGAACGTCGCGGTTGAAATCCGGCACATCGGCCGCGCGAGTATTCAACGCGGCGACAAGCAGGGGGATCACGACGGGTAACAACCGCATGCGCGGTAAATTGGGCGCCCGCATCACCACCGCGTCAACTCCGCCGTCTGGAATCTGCGCCCCCCGTCTCCCGCGTCTTCCCCATCTCCCAAGTCTTCCATGTCTCCCCCGTCTTCCAAGTCTTCCGCATCTTCCACCCCTTCCGTTGACATCCCTTGAGCGCGTTTCACGGTCGGCCGCACCATGGCCCGCCCCGCCCTGCCCCACCGACTTCGCGCCTTTTGCTCCGCCGTTCTTTTCCTCGCCGCCGTACCTGCGGCCTTCGCCGCTCCGGCCGCGGACCCGCGGCCCAACGTCATCCTTTTTATCGCGGACGACGTCAGCTGGGACGACCTCGGTTGCACCGGAAACCCGACAGCCCGCACGCCGCACATCGACCGCCTCGCCGCCCAGGGTCGTCGTTTCGACGCCGCGTTTCTCACCGCCAGCAGCTGCAGCCCGAGCCGCAGCAGTGTCGTCACAGGCCGTTATCCCCACAACAACGGCCGCGCCTCCGAGCTCCACGAGCCGATCGCGGCGCACCTGCCTTGGTTCCCGCGTCTCCTGCGCGAGTCCGGTTACCACACCGTGCTCAGCGGGAAAAACCATATGAGTTCCGCCCCGCCGGCGCCGGGTGAAAAACCGCAACCGCCCGCCTTTGACTTGATCGACGCCGGCAAGGGCGACGGCAACAGCGGCGGCCACGCGAATTGGGTGCGCCTCCTGCGCGAACGTCCGGCGGGGAAACCTTTCTTCGGCTGGTACGCGGCG